>VHCN01000025.1 GCA_016871675.1 Verrucomicrobiota bacterium | reverse complement strand
AAGGCGTGACGAAGAAGTTCCCCGCCGACTCTATCATCGTCCCCTCGCTCATCCTCGGCGCAGAAATCTTCTACTTCCACGACGCCTACTACCGCGGGTTGATGGGGAGGACGTTGGTGCTGCACCGGGTGGCGTCGGCAGGGGAAATCGGCGAACTGGCCAAGTAGCCTTTCCAACGGGACAGAGCCTTGTGGAGCGCCACATCAAACCTGCCGTTGCCAATGCCGGTCATGCCGCGCGGCACGGTGGGGAAGGGCAGCACCTTCTGGTGCACATCGCCGATGGCGGAAGTGTAGCCACGGGAATTCTGGGTTGCTTCGGTCAAGCCTCGTGCCTCGCCGTCGCGCGCCGGTTCAGAAGGTAGTTTTTCCCGAGAGCGTCGCGCAGCGGGTCCACGGGCGAGCCGCTGAAACCGAGGTGCAGATGCCGGCGCAGCCCTTCGGCGAGCTTGAATTTCCGCGACATCCGGCCGAGTTCACGCGAGCTGTCCTCCATCGTCTGGAGGTAGGAGTTCATCCCCTGGCTGACGTCGAGCCAGCCTTGCTGCGATTTGTGCGCGGCGAGCGCGGCGAGTTTTGTCGTGTGGACCGGAGTCGTGTTCACAAACGCGTGGGGCACCACGGGCTCGCGCAACCCGTCGCACAACCCGTGCGGCATGAAGTGATAGAGCGTCACGTCGGCGTCGGACGGCGCGCGATGTGGCGTGACCTTGAAATTCGGCATCCCGCGCGAGAACGCGGCGGTGACCGCGAGGCGGCAGGTGTTCATGTGATCCTCCATGTAATCGCGAGGCGAATGCGTAAGCACGACCGACGGCTTCACGGCGCGGAGGACCGATGCAAGCCGGCGCAGCGTGGCAAGGTCGTAAAGAATCTCGAGGTCATCGCACATCGGCGGGTGGAAGTGCGCGCCGAGCAGTCGCGCGGCGGCCTCGCCCTCGGCGAGGCGCACGCGACGCGTCCGGGCGGCGCTCATCGTCGCGCTGCCGCAGTTGCCGGTGGAGAGGTTGAGATAGTGCGTTTCCCACCCGGCCTGCTGGAGCAAGACGAGCGTGCCGGCGACTTGGAACTCGATGTCGTCCGGATGCGCGGCGATGGCGATGGCAGTTGGCATGGCGAACGGCCTCTTCCTACCACGTCGGCGCGGCGTTGCGAAGACCTGTCAGCGTGGCATCTCGTGGTGGGCGCAGCCACCGAGCCGTTGGCCAAGCCGGACGGAATGAGCGGCCAGCCCGAGGGGATGTTCGCCCCCGGAATGAACGTCGTGTTGTTTGCCGTGGTCGGCGCGGGACGGATGAGGATGTCCACTAGCGTGTAGTGTCCCGCGACCCCGAACGTGAGCGGGTCCTTCATGCCTCACGGCTCAGAATCCTCCCCCGACCTTTTCCATGAGGCAACGGGCTTGCGCCCGCCGCGCGCCCGCTGCTAGCGTTCCGAGCCAGCAGCGTCCGGCGGAACACAATGCGGCCCCTCAACTCCAGCGAGCGTGGCGGAATGGCAGACGCGCCAGACTTAGGATCTGGTCCCGCAAGGGTTGGAGGTTCAAGTCCTCTCGCTCGCATCCACGGGCCGCGCCGGCTCCTCTGCGCCCTCGTCTGTTTTGCCGCGGCCTCCTCGGCGGTCGCTGCGCCCCAGTGGATTCGCGCGGCAACGGTTCCAGCGCCCGGCGCCGCGGTGTTCTTTGTCAAGCGCTTCAACCTCGCCGCTGCGCCCGGCGCGGCCGGATTATCCGTGGCTTGCTCCGGAGAAGCCGCCGTGTTCATCAACGGCAAGCCCGCCGCGGTTTCACACGGCTTCCTCCGTGCCTCGACCACAGATGTTTCGTCGCTGCTCCGTCCGGGCGCAAACGCCATCGAGGTCCGCGCCTCCAATCCCACGAACTCGCCCGCGCTTCTTTTCAAGCTCGTGACCGCCGTGAACGCGCACATTCTGTCCGACGGCTCGTGGCTTGCCTCGACGACGGCCGCGACGAACCCCGTCACGGGCGCATTCGTCGCGGTGGACTGGGCGCGTGTGCAAGTGCTCGGCCCCGCCGGCCCGCCGCCGTGGGGCGACCCGTTCGACCCGACGCGCTCGTTCGACGCCTACAACGCGTGGCGCGGCAGCCTCGGCACCAAGCAGGCCACGCCCGTCGCGAACATCACCGCGCCGCCGGGCTTCGCAGTCGAGCTCGTCCGCTCGGCGCAGGAGGACGAGGGCTCGTGGGTCAGCCTCGCGTTCGACCCGCAGGGCCGGCTCACGGTCGCGCGCGAAAAGTCCGGCCTGCTGCGCTTCACGCTCGCGCCGGTCGGCGGCGTCGCGAAGGTCGAGGTCATCAACGAGAACCTCCTCGAATGCCGCGGCCTGCTTTACGCGCACGGCGCGCTCTACGTGAACGCCAACAACTCGAAGGCGCTCTACCGCCTCCGCTCGACGCGCGGCGACGACACGTTCGACGAGGTCAAGCTGCTCAAGTCCACCGGGGGCGGCGTCGGCCACGGGCGCAACGGCCTGGCGCTTGGACCGGACGGCATGATCTACTTCGTCCACGGCAACAACGTGCGGCTGCCCGCGGACCTCGCGCCGACATCGCCTTACAAGAACTTCGCCGAGGACCGGCTGCTGCCGTGCCCGTGGGACAACCGCCTCTTCGACAGCGACGCGAAAGCACCGTGCGGCCACGTGATGCGCACAGACGCCGAAGGCACGCGCTGGGAAATCGTCGCCGGTGGCTTCCGCAATCCCTACGACCTCGCGTTCAACCGTCACGGCGAGATGTTCACGTTCGACGCCGACATGGAATGGGACGTCGGCGCGCCGTGGTATCGGCCCAACCGCGTGCATCACGTCGTCTCCGGCGGCGAATACGGCTGGCGCCGCGGCACGAGCATGTGGCCCACCGACTGGCCGGACGCGCTCGCGCCCGTGGCGGACATCGGCGTGGCATCACCCACCGGCGTGGCGTTCTGCAACTCGGCGAACTTCCCCGCGAAGTATCGCGACGCGCTCTTCATCTGCGACTGGGCTTACGGCCGCATCCTCGCCGTGCATCTGAAGCCGAAAGGCGCGAGCTATTCGGGCGCGACCGAGGCGTTTCTCACCGGCAGGCCGCTGAACGTGACCGACATGGTGTTCGGCCCCGACGGCGCGATGTGGTTCACGACCGGCGGACGCGGGACGCAGGCGGGCTTGTATCGCGTCGCTGGCGTGAAGCCCTCGGAACCGGCCGCGCCGCGCGCTGCGGATTTGAAACTCGAGCGCGAAGCCGCCGAGGCGAGGGAACTCCGTCGCCAACTCGAGGCGCATCACGGGAAGCAATCCGCCGCAGCCGTGGACGTTGCCTGGCCCCAACTGGGAAGCGGTGACCCGTGGATTCGCCACGCGGCGCGAGTCGCCATCGAGCATCAGGACGCCGCAAGCTGGCAGCAGCGCGCATTGAACGAACGCCGCACACCAGCCGCGCTCACGGCGCTCCTCGCGCTTGCCCGCAGCGGCGGCACGAACTCGCAGCCTGCCTTGCTCGATGCGCTTGACCAACTGCCGTGGGCAAAGCTCTCCGACGGCCAGCGGGTTGACCTGTGCCGAACTTATCAGCTCGCGTTCGTCCGCTTGGGCCGGCCCGATGCTGCGACGTGTGCGCGCATGGCGGCGAGATTCGATTCCATCTATCCGACTTCGAGCCCGCGTCTCAACGCCGAGTTGTGCGAGTTGCTGGTCTACCTCGAATCACAAAACGTCGTCCGCAAGACGCTGCCGCTCGTCGCGCGCGCGAAGTCGCAGGAGGAGCAGTTGCAGTTCATGTTCCTGCTCCGCAACGTCGCGCGCGGGTGGACGCTCGACGAGCGCCGCACCTGCTTCAAGTGGTTCGACAAGGCCGCGGGATTCACCGGCGGCCGCACTTTGCCGGCATACATTGCCGACACACGGAAGGACGCGATGGCCACGCTCACCAGTGCCGAGCGCGCCGCGCTCGCCTCGCTGCTCGACCCGCCGCCGCCCAAGCCCGTCGCGGCGCCGCCGCCGAAACCGCGCATATTCGTCAGGCAATGGCAGATGGACGACTTGCTCGCCGATGTCTCCGCGCCGCTCAAGGGCCGATCCATCAAGCTCGGCCGCGAGGCGTTCGCCGCGGCGCAGTGCACCGCGTGCCACCGCTTCGGCGGCGAAGGCGCCGGCCTCGGGCCGGATCTCACCGATGTCGGGCGTCGCTTCGACCGCCGCGCGATGCTCGAATCCATGCTCGATCCTTCGCGCGTGGTGGACGAGAAGCACCGCGGCACGGAATACACGCTGCAGGACGGCTCGACCGTGGCCGGCCAGTTCGTGCGCGAGGAAGCCGGCGTGCTCCACATCCGCACGTCACTCGCGCCCGAGCAGGTCGCGCGCGTGCCGAAGGCCGCCGTCAAATCGAGCCGCGTCTCCGCCGTCTCGCCGATGCCGGGCAATCTCCTCGACACCCTGTCGCGCGACGAAATCCTCGACCTGATCGCGTTTCTCGAAACCGGCGCGGCCCCGCCCCGCGCGGGCGCGCGTTGACGACCTGCCCCGCGGGTCGCCGGACTTTTGCCTTTGGGTGGCTTGCAGTTTTTGGAAAACTCATCGCGCATGACCGCCTCCGTGCCCGCCCGCCCGATCAGCGAGGTGGGCGCGCATTTCACTCCCGGCCGCTTCCTCGCGCTCGTCGCGTTGATCCTGTTCGTGCTCCACCCCGCGCTCGTGGTGCTCGCGCAGACTTGGTATCATCCGTGGCGAGCCTGCGTGAACGACCAGCCCACGACCCTTTGGCGCGCGAACCGCGCGTATCAAGCGCTCGAAGTGCCCGCCGGCTCGAGCCGCGTGCGCGTGGTGTATGAGGACAGGGCATTCCGGCTTGGCGTGCTGCTGTCGATGACCGGGCTGTTGATCTGCGTGGCTGGACTCGCAGTCTCGCGGTTTCGCCGAGGCGCTCCGAATGAGCCGTGATGCAACCATTCCGGCGGGCGCGGGCGGCCGTGTTGCCACACTCGACGCGTGTTTCACGCTGCCGAGGTTCGCGCTGTTTCTGCTCGCGGCGCTGTTCGCCGCATTCCCGACGGTGTGGCTCGGCGCGGAGTCGTTTTTCCGCTCGGACTACGGCGTGCTCGCGTATCCATTTGTGCATTACCATCGCGAGTCCATTTGGTCGGGCGAATTGCCGCTGTGGAACCCGCTGAGCAACTGCGGCGCGCCCTTCCTCGCGCAATGGGGCACGATGGTGCTCTATCCGGGCACGCTGTTCTACGTGCTGCTTCCGCTGCCGTGGTCGCTCGGTGTGTTCTGCCTCCTGCACTTGTGGCTCGGCGGCATCGGCATGTTCAAGCTGGCGGAGCGTTGGACCCATTCGCGCTTCGGCGCGGCTGTCGCGGGAACGGTGTTCGTCTTCAACGGCATCACGCTCGCGTGCCTCATCTGGCCGAACTACACCGTCGCCCTCGGCTGGATGCCGTGGGTTGTGCTGCTTGTCCAGCGCGCGTGGAAGGAAGGCGGCCGCACAGTCGTCCTCGCCGCGCTCGCCGCCTCGATGCAGATGCTTGCGGGCACGCCGGAGATTGTGGTGTTCACGTGGATCGTGCTGGGCGGCCTTCTGTCGGTGGAATCCGTGGAACGAAAGACGGAAGACGGAAGCCGGGTTCCGGTGACGCATTACGGATTGCGATTTGCGCTCATCCTCGCACTCGTCTCGGCCCTTTGTGCCGCGCAACTGCTGCCATTCTTCGACCTGCTCACGCATTCGCAGCGCGACCCGTCGCAGGCCGTCGGCAAGTGGGCGCTGCCCGCGTGGGGCTGGGCGAACCTGCTCGTGCCGATGTTCCGCTGCGCGATGTCGCCGCAGGAGTTCTATTTCATGCAGGGACAGGAGTTCCTCACCTCGTGTTACGCAGGCGCCGCCGCGCTCGCGCTCGCGGCGCTGGCCGTGTGGCGCGTGCGCGACCGCCGCGTGGTGCTGCTCGCCGCGCTTGGCGTGGTCGCCGTGCTCCTGGCGATGGGCAACAACGGGCCGCTCTTCCCGCTCCTGCACAAGGTCATCCCGGTCGTGGGCATCGCGCGCTACCTGGTGAAGTTCCTGATCCTCGTCGCGTTCGTCGTGTCGCTGCTCGCGGCATTCGGCGTGAAGTGGTGCCTGTCCCGTGACGGCGCGAGCGACGCGACGGCATCAGGTCCATGGGCCATGGGCCATCGGCCATCGGCGACTGAATGGCAGCCGCTGCTCGTCCTCGCCACGCTGGTGCCGGCGATCGCGCTGCTCGTGCTGTGGTGGATGCGCGGCCACCCGCTGACCTACGACCGCTTCGACGAAACCGTGGCGAACACGGTTGGTCGGATGCTGTTCTTCGGTTGTTCGCTGGCGATGCTGTTCAACGCCTGCGCCGGACCGCGCCAGCGCACGAGCTTGCTCGCAGGGCTTGCAACACTTGCCTTGATTGCGGCGGACGGATTGACGCATCTGAAGAACCAGAATCCGACGCTCGATGCGAAGCTCTTCGCGCCGAATCTCGGCCGTGAAGCCACAGGCATCGCGCTCAGGCCTGGCGATGGCCGGCTGATGATCTCGCCTGATGCCGAGCGGACGCTGCTCCACATCGGTGCCACGAACTGGGCGCAGGAATTCGCCCTCAAGCGGCGCGCGTTCTGGTCGAACCTCAACGCGCTCGACGGTGTGCCGAAGGTGAACGGCTCCTCCACGCTGCGCATTCGCGAGCAGGACGAGTTGCAAAGCTGGATTTACGCCTCGAATGCAGCGCCAAGCGAAGCGCTGTTGAACTTCCTTGGGGTGGGAAACGTGCTCACAGGGATGACGAATCTTGCCGGGGTGAGTCGGCCATCAAGTCTCCCATTCATCACTGCCGGTCAACGGCCCCTGTTCGGGGAGAAGAGGGAAAGTTCGGCTACATTGCAGTTGCTATTCTCTGGTTTGTTCGACCCACGGGGCCAGGTGCACCTGCCGGCCGAATACCGGTCGAAGGTTGCGGTGACCGGCCCGTCATTGGCGAGCCTTCGCGAGCAGTCTTGGTCGGCAAATCGTGTGGAATGCGAAGTCACGGCGGACGTCCCCGCCCTCGTCGCCATCGCGCAGACGTTTTATCATCCGTGGAAGGCATACGTGGACGACAAGCCCGTGCCGCTGCTGCGCGCGAACCACGCGTTTCAGGCGCTTGAAGTTCCCGCGGGCACGCACCGCGTGCGCCTCGCGTATGAAGACCGGAAGTTCCGCATCGGCTGCCTCATCTCGCTCGCCGCGCTTGCCGTGTGCGGCGTGATGTGGAGGCGGGGGAAGCGATTGACCCATGGCCAATGACGCAATGGACGGTTCCGCCTGGTTTAATCCGCGCCGCTTCGCGCTCCTTCTCGGCGTGCTGTTGTTCGCCACGTTTCCCGGCGTGGTGCTCGGGACGGGCGCGTTTTTCTACCGCGACTACGGGTTCCTCGGCTATCCGTTCGTGTTCTACGCGCGCGAGTGCTTCTGGAATGGCGAGCTGCCACTGTGGAATCCCTACGTGAACTGCGGCGCGCCGTTCCTCGCGCAATGGAACACGCTCGCGCTGTATCCGGGCTCGCTGATCTACCTGCTGCTGCCGCTGCCGTGGGGGCTGGGCGTGTTCTGCCTCGCGCACTGGATGCTCGGCGGCCTTGGCATGCACGCGCTGGCGCATCGCTGGACGGGTTCGTCCTTCGCCGCGGGCGTCGCGGGCGTGGCGTTCGTGTTCGGCGGCACGTCGCTGACAAGCCACATCTATCCGAACTACCTCGTCACGTTCGGCTGGATGCCGTGGGTGGTGCTGCTCGTGCAACGCGCGGGCGCGGAAGGCGGCCGGAACGTCGTCCTTGCCGCGCTCGCCGGCGCGATGCAGATGATGTCGGGCGCGCCGGAACTCATTCTCATGACTTGGGGGCTGTGCGCGGCGCTTGCTGGAACTACGGATGACGGGTCACGGGTCAATAAGCGGCAGGTCGCCGGCCGGTTTCTCGCGACCGTCGCGTTGGTGGCCGGTTTGTGCGCGGTGATCTTGATGCCATTTTTCCAACTGCTGTCCGTCTCACAACGGGCGAGGGGCTTTGGCGGCGGAGAGTTTGGCGCGGGCTTCTGGTCGCTGCCGGCGTGGGGCTGGGCGAACTTCATCGTGCCGCTGTTCCACTGCTTCAAGACGCCGCAGGGCATCTACGTGCAGGCGGGACAATCGTTCCTGCCGAGCTACTACGCGGGGCTGGGCGTGCTCGCACTCGCGGCGCTGGCCGTGTGGCGCATGCGCGACCGGCGCGTGTGGGTGCTCGCGGCGGCGACGGCGCTCGCGGTGCTGATGGCGATGGGGACGAACGGGTTTCTTTATCCGGTAATTGCGATGCTGGCGCCCGTCGAGTTCATGCGCTTCCCGGTGAAGTTCATCTTGCTGACGGCGTTCACGCTGCCGCTGATGGCGGCGTTCGCTTGTGGCGAAGGTCCAGGTTCGAAGTTCAAGGTTCAACGTGCGGGCACTTTCGCAGTGCTTGCGGCTGCGGTGGTCGGAGTCGTGTTGTTGTGGGCGAAGCACTCGGCACTGCCGACGGATGACGTTCAATCGACGGCGGTGAATGCCGTGGTCCGGGTTGTCTTGTTCGCGCTCGTGCTGGCAGTGGCGCGGCTGGTCGCCGGCCAGTCGCGAGAGCCCATGAAGTTGGCGCTCCAGCTTGGCGTGCTCGCTCTGTTCTGGCTCGACCTCGTTACGCACAGCCCGCGACAGAATCCGACCATCCCGGCGGACGTCTTCGGGCCGGGGCTGGCGCAGGCGTATCACAAGCTCGACCCGGCACCCCGCGTGGGCGAGGGGCGCGCGATGCTCTCGCCGCGCGCGGAGCTCGACCTGCACACGCGCATGTTGCCGGACTTTAAGAACGACTTCCTAGCCCAGCGCGTCGCGCTTTGGGGCAACCTGAACCACCTCGACCACCTGCCAAAGGTGAACGGCGCGACCACGCTCGTGTCCCGCGAGTCGGCGGAGGTGAACCGGTTGCTCTACGGCTCGACGAACGAGTTCCCGCGGTTGATGGACTTCCTCGGCGTGTCGCATGTGACGGCGCCGGGCGAAGTGATGAAGTTCGTGCCGCGTGCCAGCCCGCGTCTGTGGGTGAGCATCGGCCAGCGGCCGGTGTTCGCCGATGCCGAGGCCACATCGCGCGCGCTGGGCTCAAAGCAGTTTCAGCCCGACGTTGAAGTTCTGCTCCCGGCGGAAGCCGCCGCCGTCGTGAAGGCGACGGACACTTCGCGTGCCAAGATTCTCGATGCCCGCTTCACGCAGCGGCGCGTGGAAGTAACGGTGGAGACCGCGGGCGCGGCGATGCTCGTCGTCGCGCAAACGTGGTATCCCGGCTGGACCGCCACCGTGGATGGCCAAGCCACGCGCGTGTGGCGGGCGAACCACGCGTTCCAAGCCATCGAGCTGCCCGCGGGGGCAAAGCGCGTGGTGCTGGAGTATCGCGAGCCGCGACTCGCGGCGGGCGCTGCGCTAAGCGGGCTCGCGCTGCTCGTGTGCGCCTGGATTTGGCGCGGCACGAAGCGCGGGTTGCCGCAGGCGGCCTGAGCATTGTGGCAGCTTCGGCACTTGAACTTCACCTGTTTTGGGATTGTATTGGGCGAGCAGCGTCGTTAGCGTCCGCTCCATTCACAGGACCGTGCCGAGCAGTGCTTCGCGCGGGCCGTGGCATGACCCGAACCTTGACCGCCCCGACCATGACTGCCAACCGAACTTCCAGCCGCGCCGACTCGGCGTTCACCCTGATCGAACTGCTCGTCGTCATCGCGATCATCGCGATTCTGGCGGGCATGCTCCTGCCCGCACTCGCGAAGGCGAAGGACAAGGCGAAGCAAGCCACCTGCCTCAACAACGCGAAGCAGTGGGGTCTGGCCATTCAGATCTACTCCGGCGATTACGATGACAAGATTCCGCGGGACGGCATGGGCGAGAACGGGCTCTATCCTGGAAATGTGTTCGCCGGGCCACCGGCCGTGAACACCGGCCGCCCTGATGATCCTGCGGCGTGGTTCAACCTCCTGCCCCGCGCCGGGATGAATGAGCGTCCGCTTTCCAATTATTGGGTTGCGCCAGGTTCCTCCGTCGTCTCCGTCAACAAGGCGAACATGCCGTTTCCAGGCAACACACATCCGAAGGTCTGGCACTGCCCGGGCGCGCGTTTCATCGGGAATGACGATGCATCCATCGCCCTGGGCGGCAGCGGGCTGAATGGTTTCTTCAGTTGGACGTTCAACATCGACCTCAAGGCGATCGGACCATCCGCCTATCCGGTCATGCCGCGTTTGCCGGAAATCATCCATCCAACCAGAACGGTTCTGATGTATGACACGTCATTCAGTCCGAACGAAGAGTCGAACGTGCCCGGCACGCCGAACAACTTCAATTCCGTCAACCCGGCGAATCGCTACCGCAGCTTCGCCAACCGCCACGGAAAGACTGGCGGCAACATCACGTTCGTGGACGGCCATGCCGAACTCTTCAAGAAGTCCGTCATCACCAACGGCGCCACGATGTCCGGAGGGACGGCGGCTTTGGGCGAACCGACCAACGGCGCGCCTGTCATTTGGAATCAGGCTCATCGCAATCGGTTCCCGTAAGCCGCGACCCCATGCGCGGTTTCAGTTCATTGCTCCCGGTGAACACCCGGCCGGGACGGTCCGTCAATCCCGCCGGTTCATGAAACTCACTCCCATTCTCACTCTTGCTGGCGTGGCCGCCTTCGCCCTTGCAACCCTGCCGCTGCGCGCGTGGGACTACGAGGGCCACCGCGCCGTCAACCTTCTCGCGCTCGCCTCGCTGCCCACCAACTTCCCGTCGTTCGTCTTCAAGCCCGAGGCCCGCGAGCGCATCGCGTTCCTTTCCGGCGAGCCCGACCGCTGGCGCAACACGCCCGACCTGCCGCTGCGCCACGTCAACAACCTCGACCACTACTTCGACATGGAGGACCTCGCGTGGCTCGACCTCAAGCCCGCCGACGTGCCGCACTTTCGCTACCTCTTTACCGCGCACGTCTACGCCAAGCGCAAGGCCCACCCGGAGCGCTTCCCCGCGTTCGACGCCGCGCGCAACCAGGACAACACCCGCGAGCTGCCCGGATTTCTCCCGTGGGTGCTCACCGAGAACTATGCGAAGCTCAAGTCCGCCTTCTCCTACCTCAAGACCTATGAAGCCAACGGCGGCGCGGCAGAAGAAATCGCGAACGCGCAGCAGAACATCATCGCCCTCATGGGCACGATGGGGCACTTCGCGGGCGATGCCTCGCAGCCGCTCCACACCACGCGCAACTACAACGGCTGGACCTCGGCGAATCCGAAGGGCTACACCACGCGCACCTCGTTCCACGCGTGGATTGACGGCGGCTATCTCGGCAAGGTCGGCATCGACCAGGCCATGCTCAACGCCGAGATGCGCCCGGCGCGTCGCGTGTGGCTCGACCCCGGCGCGAAGAAGCGCGAGAACGTCTTTCCCGAGGCGATGAAGTTCGTCGAGGACCAGTTCAAGCTCGTCGAGCCGCTCTACCAGATGGAGAAGGACGGCAAGCTCTCCGGTGACGGCGAATTGGGGCTGCAGGGCAAGCCCTTCCTTCACAAACAGCTCGCCGCGGGCGCGCAACTGCTCGGCGACCTCTGGTTCACGGCGTGGCAGGAAGCGCCGGAAGACACCTTTCTGAAGTCCTACCTCGCGCGACGGCAGATACGGGCGGAGAAGGGGAAGTGACGCGGCGACGCGGCGACGCGGCGACGCGGACGCTGTCTCCCCGTGTCCCGGCGTCTCCCGTCACTTCGCGGGCTTGAGCGTGACCTGCCGCAAATCCATCACCGCCACGCCGGGCTTGGTCTGCGGCTTGACGGCGAGTTCGTAGCGGCCGGGCACCGTGATCTCCACGGTGCCGAGCTTGTAGGGCTGGAAGTTCTGGAAGTGCCCCGTGTCCACCACCGTGTGCTTGAGCTTTTGGTTCGCGACGAGGAAGTCCACCTCCGCGCCGCCGCTTCCTTTGCCGCAGCCTTGCAGGATTTCCACCTCGAACCGCCCGGCTTTCACGATTTGGAAGTCCCAGCTCGCCCAGTCTTCCTTCTTGGTCCAGAAGCCGAGCGTGATTTTGTTCGTCTGCGGCTCGTAGCGCAGCGTTGCGCCGTGGACGGTGGCGTCGCGCGAGTGAAGCAGCACCGTGCCGTCCGCATCCTGCCGCACGAGCGTGGCTTCCTTCTTTGGGGCGGACTCGGCCGCGGCGGAGAAGTTCGGGTTGGGGAGCATCATCTGGGCTTTCACGGCGACGCGCCAGTCGTCGAGCTTGCGGCCGAGCTGCGCGGCCTTCGCGGGTTCCTTGGTGGCGAGGTTGGTTTGCTCGGAGAGGTCGTCTTTCAAGTTGTAGAGTTCCCAGCGGCCCTCTTCATAGAATTCGATGAGCTTGTAATCGCCCTCGCGCACCACGCCGCCGGGTCTGCCGCCCTGGTTCGCGTAGTGCGGATAGTGCCAGAAGAGCGGGCGCGGCTTGAGTTCGCCGCCTTTCAGCACGGGGACGAGTGATGTGCCGTCCACCGGACGCGACGCGTCGGCCTTGCCGCCCGCGAGTTCGAGCAAGGTTGGGAAGTAATCAATGCTGCTCACGGGCGTGGCGTTCACGGCGCCGGGCTTCACCACGCCGGGCCAGCGGACGATGAGGGGCACGCGGATGCCGCCTTCGTAGAGGTAGCCCTTGCCCTCGCGCAGTGGGGCGTTTGAGGTGCTCGGCGTGTTCGGCCCTTCCTTCACCGCGAGCCCGCCGTTGTCCGCGGTGAAGAAGATCACCGTGCGGTCGGCGAGCTTGAGGTCGTCGAGTTTCTTGAGGATGCGGCCGACGCTGTCGTCCATGCTCTCGATCATCGCGGCGTAGATGGCGTTGGTGTGCGTGGAGCCCACGGGCGGCGTGCGCGCGGCGTGCTTCGCAACGAGCGCCTCCTTCGCGCGCAGCGGGATGTGCACCGTGAAGTGCGGCAGGTAGAGGAAGAACGGCCGGTTGGTGTTCGCGGTGATGAACTTCTCCGCCTCGGCCGTGAGGCGGTCGGTGAGATACTCGCCCTCGGGCGCGGTGCCGAGGCCGGGCATCTGGCCGGTGTTGTTCCGAAACGGCGCGAAGTAGCTCATCGGCGTGCCGGTGTGGTCGCCCGCGATGTTCACGTCGAAGCCGTGCGCCCGCGGCGAAAAGCCCGCGCCGCCGAGATGCCACTTGCCGATGCTCGCGCTTGTGTAGCCGGGCGGCTTGAGGGCATAGGCGAGGCTCGTCTCGCTGAGGGGCAACTGCTGCTTGATGACGGGGCGCAGCAACTTCTGCGTCGGGCGGTCGGAGCGGCCGGGCAGCCAGTCGGTGATCTGCAGGCGCGCGGGATACTTGCCGGTCATGATCGCCGCGCGCGTCGGCGAGCACACCGGGCACGCGGAATACGCGTCGGTGAAACGCATGCCCTCGGCCGCGAGCCGGTCGAGGTTCGGCGTCTGATAAAACTTGCTGCCGTAGCAGCCGAGGTCCGTCCACCCGAAGTCGTCGATGAGGATGAAGATGAAGTTGAGCGGCGGCGCGGGCGCGGCATTGAGGGACGGCGTGAAGGCGGGCGCGAGGAGGAGGAAGAGCGCGGCGAGTCGGCGGCTCACGGGATGGGAATTCATGTCGGGGCGGGTTGCGGGTTCAGGGCGACTTGTCCAATTCGCGCGCGAGGACGTCGAGGCAGCGCCGCACGTCCCCGTGGGTGTTGTAGCCGTGCAGCGCGATGCGCATGCGGCCGGCCTGGTGCATCACGTGGATGTCCGCGGCCTCGAGGGCCTTGTGCATTTCGGCCGTATGCGGGTGGCGGAAGGCGACGATGCCGGACGACGCGGCCGGGTTGTGCGGCGCCATCGGCTTGAGGCGGAGCTCGCGCAGGCCGTTGTGCATGTGCTGCACGAGCGGGTCGGCGTGATGCGCCACGTTGACGACGCCGATCGAATCGAGGTAGTGGAGCGAGGCATTCAGCGCGTAAACGGCCGGGAAGGACGGCATCCCGACCATGAAGCTCGCCGCGCCGGGCTTGGGCACCGCGCGCTCGAAGCGGTCCGTGTCGAACGCGTTCGCGAGGTGATACCAGCCGCCTGCGCGCGTGGTGAGCCGGCCCGCGCGGTCCTGCGGCACGCCGATGATGCAGCCGCCGTGGATGCCGAGCGTCCACTTGTAGCTGCTCGCGATGGCGATGTCCGCGCCGGGACAATCGAGCACGATGCGCCCGAGCGCCTGGGTGAGATCGACGGAGAGCACGGCGTTCGGCGCGAGGCTGCGCACGGCCCCGTGGAAGGGCTCCCACTCAAGCCGGAAGCCGTTGTAGAAACTCACGAGCGACACCTGCACCAGCCGCGTTCGCTCGTTGAGCAGCGACACGAGGTCGTCCGCGAGCAGGGCGCCCTCGCGCGACCGCCACAGGCGGGTCTTGCATCCGCTCGACGACGCGAGCCACGGTGTCGCGCCCGACGGGAAGTCGAGGTCGCTCACCACCACTTCGTCGCCGGACTTCAAGTCGAGCGCGGTGGCGAGGAGATTGTAGGCCTCGGAGGAGGAGGAGCAGAAGCCGACTTCGCCGGGGCTCAGGCCGAGGAATTTCCCGGCGACGTGCCGCGCCGATTCGAGCGTGGCGTAGTGCGCCTCGCGGCCGCGCATGCCGAGCGACTTGTCAGCCCAGTAGGTTTCGAGCGCCTCGCGCACGCACACCGGCGGGATGCACTCCGCCGCGGTGTTGAGGTAGGCCATGCCACCGAGGGACGGGAAATCACGCCGCCGGCTTTCTGCGGTGAACATGCGGCGCAGATTGCGCGAAGGTCCGGGCTCAGGCAAAGATTTCTTTCACGACGTGTCCGTGCACGTCCGTGAGGCGGAAATCGCGGCCGGCGTGGCGGAAGGTGAGCCGTTCGTGGTCGAGCCCGAGCAGCGCGAGCAGCGTCGCGTGCAGGTCGTGGATGTGGACCTTGTTCACCTGTGCGTAGTAGCCGTAGTCGTCCGTCGCTCCGTGGCGGATGCCGGGCTTCACGCCGCCGCCGGCGAGCCACATGGTGAATCCTTCCGGACTGTGGTCGCGCCCGTCATAAGCCGTGCCCTGCGAAGTCGGCGTTCGGCCAAACTCGCCGCCCCACATCACGAGCGTGTCGTCGAGCAGGCCGCGGGACTTCAAGTCCTTCAACAGCCCGGCAATGGGCTTGTCCACCTCGGCGGCGTTTTTCGTGTGGCCCTTGCGCAAGTTGCCGTGCTGGTCCCACTGCACGTCGCCGTCGCTGTGCGACACCTGGATGAACCGGACGCCGCGCTCCGCAAACCGCCGCGCCATGAGGCACTGCCGGCCGAACGGCGCCGTGACCGGGTCGTCGAGGCCGTAGAGTTGCTTCACCGCCGGGCTTTCGCCGGAAATGTCCTGCGCGCCGGGCATTTCGTTTTGCATCCGGAACGCGAGCTCGAACGATGCGATTCGACCTTCGAGCGCCGCGGCGTCGGCCGAGCGGCGGAGGTGCTCGCGGTTGATCTCGTTGAGGAAGTCGAGTTGCGCGCGCTGAAGGTCGCGCGGCATCGCGTCGTTCTTCATGTAGCGCACGGCGGCCTGGTCGGACGGCACGCTCGCGTTGCCGATGGGCGTGCCCTGGAACGGCGCGGGCAGGAACGCCGAGCCCCAGTTGTTGAGCCCGCCGTGCGCGAGTGTCGGGCAGATGGTGATGAACGCGGGCAGGTTCTGGTTCTCCGTGCCGAGCCCGTAGGCGACCCACGCGCCCATGCTCGGGCGCACGAAGTTGTCGCTGCCCGTGTGGAGCTTCAGGCACGCGCCGCCGTGCGCCGGGTTCGTGCCGTGGAGTGAGTTGATGAAGCACATGTCGTCCACGCACTGCGCGACGTGCGGGAAGAGATCGCTGGTCTCGATGCCGCTCTGGCCGCGCTTCTCAAACTTCCACGGCGACGCGAGGAGGTTTTCGGTCTTGGCGAACGTGACGCGCGGCTTGGCGAACGGCAGCGGCTTGCGGTCGTCACGCTGGAGCAGCGGCTTGTAGTCGAATGTGTCCACGTGCGACGGCCCGCCCTTCATGAAAAGGAAGATGACGCGCCGGGCGCGCACCGGGAATTGCGGCGGCCGCGCGGCGAGCGGGTTGGCGGGAATTGCGGCTTGCGGACCGCGAATTGCGGATTGGGCCGCGCTCTTGTCCGCGAGCAGCGCCGAAGCCGCGAGCCAGCCGAAGCCCGACGCCGCGCGCTGGAGCGCGTCGCGGCGGGAGAGGGATGCGACGGGGCGCGGTTTCATGGTTCAATTCAGATACACAAACTCATTCGCCGACAGCACGGCTTGGCAGAGCGCGGTCCAGGCCTGCGCGTGTCGCTGCGCGGCGTCAGGCTGCCGGTCTTCGACCAGCGAGGCGGCGCGGTCGAGGAAGACGAGTGACTTGCCAAGCTCGAGTCCCGACGGCGCCCGACCGTAGGCGAGCGAGTAGAGGCGCGCAACGCGGCGGGCGTCGTCGAACGAGCCGTCCGCGAGCAGGCCCGATGCGAGCTTGGCGGACGCCTGCTGCATGAGGTCGCTGTTCATGAAGAAGAGCGCCTGTGAAGGGACGGTCGTGGTGGCGCGGTTGCCGGTCTGCTGCGCCGGGTCGGGAAAATCGAACAGGTCGAACACGGGATACACGTTGTTGCGAATGACCGGCAGGTAAAGCGACCGGCGCAGCGACTGGTAGCCGGTCTCGTCCTTCGACGTGTGGTTGAAGACGAACTCGCGGTTCTTCTGCGGGATGGTCTTGCCGCCCATCGTGCGGTCGAGCAGTCCGCTGACGGCGAGCAGCGCGTCGCGAATCTCCTCGGCCTCGAGGCGGCGGGGAGGGAATAGCGAGAGAAGGCGTCCGTCGGCGTGGGCGGACGTGGCGCCGCCCGACGATTGTTGATATGTCGCGCTGAGCAGGATGAGCCGGTGGAGTTGTTTCACCGACCAGCCACTTTCGATGAAGCGGTGCGCGAGCCAGTCGAGCAGCGGCTGGTTTACCGGCCGCTCGCCGAGCTGGCCGAAGTTGTCCGTGCTCGCGACGATCCCCGTGCCAAAGTGCCAGCGCCAGATCCGGTTGACCATCACCCGCGCGGTGAGGGGATGCTCCGCGCTCGCGAGCCAGCGGGCGAGTTCGAGCCGTCCGCTCTGCTGGTCGCCGAGCTTCTCCTCGCGCGCGCTCATGACTTGCGGGAAGCGCCGCGGCACTTCGCGCCCGGGTGTGAGCGGGTTGCCGCGGATGAACACGGGAAACGCCTTCAAAATGTTGGTCGCCTCGGTCACGCCCATCGTGCTCGGCAGTTCGGGCGCCGATTTCTCGAGCCGTGCGAGTTCGTCGCGCAACTTCGTCAACGCCGCCGTTGTGTTCGTCGGGTATCGGCTTTCAGGCTGCGGTGGCAGCGCGTTCGTGTTGAGGCTTGCGAGGAGCGCCTTGTTCGCCTCGGCGACGGCGTTGGTGACGGCGAGCTTCTGCGCGGCGATGAGTTTCTCGTGCGCCTCCTTCGCCGCGAAGTCCGCCGGCAACGCAACGAGCGGCTCGTGCCATTTGGCGATGGTCTTGAGGTCGTCCATCGTGCGCGTGCTCTTGAAGATCGCGGTGAGCGCGTAGTAATCGTCGGTCGGCAGCGGGTCGAATTTGTGATCGTGGCAGCGGGCGCAGCCGAGCGTCATGGCGGTGACGGCGCGGCCGAGCGTGTCGATCTGCTCGTCAATGAGGTCCATCTCGAGCTTCACCTTGTCCGGTTCGGCGAGGAGCTTCGGACCCATCGCGAGGAAGCCGAGCGCGGTGAGCCGCTCGTGGCGGATCGTGGTGCTCGCCGTCGGCGGCAACAGGTCGCCCGCGATCTGCTCGACCAGGAACTGGTCATAGGGTTTGTCGCGGTTGAACGCGTTCACCACGTAGTCGCGGTAGCGCCACGCGTTGCCGTGCGCGACGTTTTCGTCGAGGCCGTTCGAATCCGCGTAGCGCGCGACGTCGAGCCAGTGCCGTCCCCACCGTTCGCCGTAGTGCGGGGATTCGAGCAACCGCTCGACGACCTTCGAGAACGCGTCCGCCGACTTGTCCGCGAGGAAGTCGTCCATCTCCTGGGGCGTGGGCGGAAGGCCGGTGAGATCGAAGGTGGCACGGCGCAGCAACACGCGGCGGTCCGCGGGCAATGAAGGCTTCGCGCCGTGTTCCTCCAGCTTCGCGAGGATGAACTTGTCGAGCGACGACTTCGCCCACGAGGAGTTTCGAACTCGGGGCACGGGCGGGTCCTTTGGCGGTTGGAACGCCCAGAACTTGCGTCCCGCCGCGATGTCGATCGGCCGCGGCGCCGTTGCGCTCGCGGCCGCAGTGCGGGGATCGGGCGCGCCCATCCTCACCCACGCCTCGAGGTCCTTGATGAGCGCGTCGGAAAGTTTGGACTTCGGCGGCATCTGGAATTCGCTGTCCGCGTAACGCACGCCGAGCACGAGCTTGCTCTTGTCGGGCTCGCCCGGGACGAGCGCGGGGCCGGAATCGCCGCCCTTGAGCAGCGCCTCGCGTGTGTCGAGCCGCAGTCCGCCCTTGGCTTTCTTTGAAGCCTCGCTGTGGCAGTCGTAGCAATGCTCGACAAGAATCGGCCGGATGCGTTTCTCGAAGAATTCGTAGTCCTGCGCCGCCGCGGGGGAGGCGGCGAGCAGGGCGCTCGCAAGCAGTGCGGACGCGGGCCCGGTGCGTGACCGTCTGGCGTGGTTCGGAGAATCAATGACTGCGGAGCGCATGAAAGACTGGTTTGCGGATACTCTGCCGCGTCGAACCCGTCGGCGCAATCCCGCGAAATCGCGCGGTGCGTGGCGTCGGGAGGACGACACGATTTCGACTTGTGCTTGCAAAGCCTATTCATGGCCGCTGGCACGCTTGACACTCCCATCGCCACTGATACCTTTCGCGCTCCGCGATGACGGAAGGTTGAGCCTCGCGGAGCCGCCAGCCGATTTGAACCCATGAAACGCACCTATCAACCGTCGAAAATCCGCCGCGTGCGGCAGCATGGTTTCCGCGCGCGCATGTCCACCAAGGGCGGGCGCAAGATTCTCGCCAACCGGCGCCGCGTGGGCCGCAAGCGTCTCACGGTGGTTTGATCCTCATGCCCGCCGGCCCGACACCGCGGCGCAGACTTCCGCGTGAGCGACGGCTCCTGACGGGCCGCGATTTCCTGCGTCCCAAAGCCGTGGGACAGCGCGTCGTCCGCGGCTGCCTCGCGCTCAACTGGATCGAGCGTCCCGACCTGGCCACGAGCCGGGTCGGCGTGGTGACCAGCCGGAAGATTGGCCAGGCCACGGTGCGCACTCGCGCGCGGAGGCTCATGCGGGAGGCGTTTCGATTGCACCAGCATGAAATCGTGCGACCTGCGGACCTCGTGCTCGTCGCGCGGCCATCCATCGTCGGGCGCAAGCTCGCGATGGTGGAAGCCGACCTGGTTGCGGCGTTGAAACAGGCGCGGCTATGCACGTGTTAGGAGTCCCGATATGAACGTTGTCCAGCACGCACTCGTCCTCGCGGTCCGAGCCTACCAACGGCTCGTGTCGCCCGCGCTCGTGGCGTTGTTCGGACACGCGTGCCGGTTCGCGCCGAGTTGCTCGGCCTACGCGATCGAGGCGGTGCGGCGACACGGTGCCCTTCGTGGCGCGTGGCTCGCGACGGCGCGGCTCGCGCGATGTCATCCCTGGGGCGGTTGCGGACACGACTCCGTTCCCGAGACCGCCCCGCCCCGCGCGGCCCGCGTTTCGCGCGTGGCGGGCGCGATGCTGCCGCGCTGACCGGACTGATTCTTCATGGACCGCAAATCGCTCATCATTCTCGCCGTCTCGTTCCTGGTCATCATGCTCTGGTTTGAGCTGGTGAAGAAGTGGTATCCGCCGGCGGATCCCTCGGCGCTTGGGACAAATGCCGTTGCCGGCGCGACCAACGTCGCGGGCGGAGTCACGAACACGGGAGTTCCCGCGGCGACGAACACCACCGCGATCACCCCGCCGCCGGCCGCGCCCAACACGCCCGCTTCCCCGGTCTCTTCGGCGCTCGCGCACGTTTCCGTTCCAGTCGTCGCCGCGCGAGAGCAACTCGAGGTGCTCGACACGCCCGACGTGCGCTACACGTTCACGTCGCACGGCGGCGGGCTCAAGCTTGTGGAGTTGAAGCGCCACCGGGAGTCCGTGGCGTGCTTCCGCGGCGAGCAGGACACGAACAAGTTCGCGTCGCTCAACACACAGGCGCCGGTGCCGGCGTTTGCGCTGATCGGGAACGACGCGTTGCAGGATGGCGCGCCGTTCAAGCTGACGCGCACCGCGACGGGCTTGATCGCGGAGAAGCAGCTCCCGAGCGGCCTTGTGATCGCGAAGGAGTTCACGCCCTCGAGCAACTACCTCCTGCGCGCGACGATGCGCCTCGAAAACCGCGGCGCGACGCCGCTGCTTCTGCCGCCGCAGGAGTGGGTGTTCGGCACGGCCACGCCGATCGACCTGCATGATCAGGGCTTGCTGATGGGCACGCGGTGGTTCAACGGGAAGAAGACCGAGGATGTCGGCACGGGCTGGTTTGCCAACAGCACGCTCGGGTGTTTCCCCGGCACGCCGCGGCCGACTTACACCGGAGGCGCGAGCAACGTTTCGTGGGCGAGCGTGCACAATCAGTTCTTCAGCATGCTGGCGATCACGCCGACGAACGACGCCGCCGCCGAAGTCGTGTCGCGACGGGTGCCGCTGCCGAAGCCCGCGCAGGCGCTGCTCGCCGAGGACTCCAAGATCGTCGCCGAGCCGCACGGTTTCCAGACCGCGCTGCTCTTCGGCATCACGACGCTCGCCCCGGCCGGCGCGTCCAACAGCCTCGTCACGCGCGAGGTCACGCTGTTCACCGGGCCGAAGGAATACCACCTGCTCGCGCGGCTGGCGCACCAGTTCAAGAACGAGATGGACCAGGAGATGGGCTTCGGCGGCTTCTTCGGCTTCTTCTCCAAGGGCCTGCTCCTCGCGATGAACGGGCTCAACCGGTTTGGTTTTCCCTACTGGCTATGCATCATCACCATCACGTTGATCATCAAGCTGCTGTTCTGGCCGCTCACCGCCGCGAGCACCCGGTCCATGAAGCGCATGCAGGAATTCCAGCCGCAGATCAAGGCGCTCCAGGACAAATACAAGGACGACCCGCAGCAGCAGCAGCGCAAGATGATGGAGTTTTGGAAGGAGCACAAAATCAACCCCATGAGCGGCTGCCTGCCGATGCTTGTGCAGATTCCCGTCTTCATCGGGTTTTACCAGATGCTCCAGAGCGCGATTGAGCTGCGCGGCGAGCGGTTCCTTTGGGCGTGCGACCTGTCGCAAGCCGACACCGTCGCGACCGTGGCCGGATTCCCGATCAACCCGCTGCCGATCGTCATGGCCGCCACCATGCTCTGGCAGGCGCGCCTCATGCCGCCGTCGCCCGGCATGGACCCCATGCAGCAGAAGATCATGAAATACATGCCCCTCATGTTCGTGGTCATGCTCTACACCTTCTCCGCGGGCTTGACGCTTTACTGGACTGTGCAAAACCTGTTAACCATCGCGCAGACCAAATACACCTACGCGAAGGACGCGAAGGACAAAGCCGCCGCCGCCGCCGCCGCCGCCGCGCCAGCGCAGGCTGCGCCCAAGAAAAAGAAGCAGTGACGCGCCGGTTGGCGCAGTGCGACAGTGCGACAGTCGCGAACCGCGGAACCCGGAATTCCAAACCGACACGCCCATGTCCACCCAACCCAAGGCCACGCTCGAGCAACTCCTGAAACACCTCGGCTTCGAAGCCACCATCGAGGAGCAACCCTACGACGGCGGCGTCATGCTCAGCGTCGCCGCCGACGAATCCAGCCGGCTCATCGGACGGCAGGGCCAGACCCTCGGCGAACTCCAGTATGTGCTCAACCGGCTGCTGTTCAAACTCGACCCGGCCGCCCCGAAAGTCACCGTGGATGTCGGCGGCTTCCGCGCACAGGCTCGCGATGCGTTGCTCAAGCGCGCCAAGGATGCCGCCGACAAAGTCCGCAAGTGGGGCGACATCGTCGAACTCGAGCCGATGAACGCCTACGACCGCCGCCTTGTCCATCAGGCCCTCAAGGACGATCCCGACATCGAGACGCAGAGCATCGAGGTCGAAGGCACGGACAAGAAGGCGATGCTCCTCAAGCCGAAGAAAGCGTCGCAGTAGTCTCGCGCTACGCCGCGAACGGCCACGTTTTCTTCGCCTTCGACCAGAAGAAGAACGCGACGACCCCGGCGACGAGTGTCGAAAGGCCGAACACGATCACCTTCCAATCCGACGTCGCGAAGAGGAACAGCCAGCCCGCCAGCGCGACGAAGCACGGCAGCGGATACAGCCAGATGCGATACGGTCGCGCGAGGCCCGGCTGCGTCCTGCGGAGCAGCATCACCGCGCCGACCTGCCCGACGAACTGCACCAGGATGCGCATCACCAGCAGCGCCTCGATCACCGTCATCAAGTTCACAAAGCTGCACAGGATGGACACCGCGCCG
Source organism: Verrucomicrobiota bacterium (assembly GCA_016871675.1). Taxonomy (NCBI): domain Bacteria; kingdom Pseudomonadati; phylum Verrucomicrobiota; species Verrucomicrobiota bacterium. The sequence goes on along the minus strand of VHCN01000025.1, from coordinate 18,429 downwards.
ATGAGCAGCAGCGACACGTGCGGGAAATCCTTCGACGGATGCAGCCTGCCGAACGCGGAGAAGAAATCCCCGTTGCGCGCCGCCGCATACGGGATGCGCGAGTAACCGAGCATCAGCGCGAACACGGACGCGATCGCCGTCCACAGCACCATCACCGTGAACACCGCCGCCGGCTTCGCGCCCCACAGCCGCTCGACAAACATTGAGGCGACCGGGTCGGGCGGATCCTTGGCCGGCACGAATTCGCGCCAAGGCACCACACCGATGAGCGACAGGTTGATGGCGAAGTAAATCGCCGCAACCGTCACGAGGCTCAGCAGCACCGAGCGCGGGATCACGCGGCCAGGGTCCTTCACCTCGTCGCCGATGTAGCAGACATCGTAGTAGCCGAGGTAGTCATACATCCCCACGCGCGACGCCGCGCCGAGGCCGAACACGAAGCCGATCGAGAAATCAAACGCGCCCGGCGGAAAGTCGAACGCGAGCTTCGGGTCAAAGTTCATCGCGCCGCCCGCGACCACCACGCCGACCGTGAGCATCGTGCCGGCCCACAGCGTCACCGTCAGCTTGCCGATCGTGCCGATGCGCCGGTAAAGCAGCGCCACCACCAGCGCGGCGACCAGCGCGGCGACGCCCTTCGCCATCCACTGATGATCGGCCTGCCGCAGCGGCGGATACAGGAAGCCGAGATACTGCGCGAAGCCGATGCAGCCCGACGCGATTTCCAGCGGCCCGCTCAGCACGAACTGCCAGATGAACAGGAACGCCATCAACCGGCCAAGCTTCTCCCGGCCGAAGCCCTCGCGCAGGTAGTGATACGTGCCGCCGGAGCCGGGCATCGCCGCGCCCAGTTCGCTCCACACCATGCCGTCGGGGATGGCGATGAGCAGCGCCACAAACCAACCGAGCATCGCCTGCGGCCCGCCGCCGTTCACCGCCGACATCAGCGCCGGGATGGTGATGAACGGCCCGATGCCGATCATGTTCGACATGTTCAGCGCCGTCGCCTCGAGCATCCCGAAACGCCGGTGCAGGTGCGGCGTGGGCGCCGAATCGGTCGGGCCGGGCGGGTTCATCGCGGCGCGGGCGCGGGGTTCACGGGCGGTGCGTTCGTGGCCTGTGCCGGCGCGGGCTTGGGCTTGATCCACTTCGGCTTGCCCTTGGCCAGCAGCAGCAGCACGACGACGAGCGGCACGATGAATGCGACCACGAAGATGAACAGCACGAACACGCGAAACCCGCGCGACGGCAGCGGCGCGCTCCTGGACGGCGGCGGGATGAACTTCTCGTCGGGCTCCATCGCGTGGGGCAGTTTCAGCACACCCCGGCCGCGAAGTCGAGCGAACAGCCTGCGCTACACCGCCGTCACCGCGGCATAGTTGCGCTTGCCCTTTCGCAGGAGGACGTGTTTTCCGAAGTTCAAACTGCTCCGCGTCACGGTCGCGTGCGCATCGGGCTGCCGCACGTTGTTCACGTAGATGCCGCCGCCTTCGATGTCCTTTCGCGCCTGCCCCTTCGACGTGCACAGTCCCGCGTGCTGGAGCAATTCGATGAGCGGCACCCCCGCGCCGTCGAAGCGCGCGGCGTCGAGCGACTTCGACGGCACTTCGCCGACGATCTCCGCGAACGTCGCCTCGCTGATGCCTTCGAGGCCGCCGCCGAAGAGAATCTCGCTCGCGCGCTGCGCCTCGCGAGCCGCGTCCTCGCCATGCACGAGGTCCGTGACCGCCTTCGCCAGGGCTGTGTGGGCTGCGCGCGCGCCGGGATTGCCCGTGTGTTCCCGCTCGAGCGCATCAACGTCGTGGTGACCGAGAAACGTGAAGAACTTCAGGTAACGCACCACGTCGCGGTCGTCCGTGCGAATCCAGAACTGGTAGAAGCGGTAGACGCTCGTGCGCCGCGGGTCGAGCCACACGGCGCCGGCCTCGGTTTTGCCGAACTTCGTGCCGTCGGCGTTCGTGAGGAGCGGCAGCGTGAGCGCAAACGCGTGCCGACCGAGCTTCTTGCGGATGAGGTCGATGCCCGCGGTGATGTTGCCCCACTGGTCGGAGCCGCCGATTTGCAGCTCGCAGCCGAGGTCGCGGCAGAGCACGTAGTAGTCGAACGCTTGCAGCAGCATGTAGCTGAACTCGGTGTAGCTGATGCCCGTCTCGCGGTCCTCCATCCGCGCGCGGACGGATTCCTTCGCGACCATCTGGTTTACGGAAAAGTGCTTGCCGATGTCGCGCAGGAAGTCGAGGTGGCCCACGCCTGCGGTCCAGTCCGCGTTGTCCACAAGCCGCGCGGGATTGTTGGCGGGCGTCTTCGCGGCGTCGAACTCAAGCAGCCGCGCGAGCTGCGGCTTCACGTTCGCAATGTTCGCGGCGAGCGCGTCCTTGGTGAGGAGCTGCCGCTCGGCGGACTTGCCGCTCGGGTCGCCGATGCTGCCCGTCGCGCCGCCCGCGACGGCGATGGGACGATGCCCGCAAAGCTGGAAGCGCCGCAGCGCGATGAGCGGGACGAGGTTGCCCGCGTGCAGGCTGTCCGCGGAGGGGTCGAACCCGCAGTAGAGCGTGATCGGTCCGGCTGCGAGCCGCGCTTGCAACTGTGCGGCGTCCGTGCAATCCGCGACCAGCCCGCGCCACTGTAGGTCTTCGAAGATGTTCATGAACACGCGAAGTTTCGCGACCCGCCACGGAGCGGACAAGTGGAAACTCGCGCGGAATCCTTCTCGCCGCGACCGTCGCCCGCCGCTAGGCTCCGCCGCCTTGATGTTGACGTGATGAAAAAACCGTCGCTGCTCGTGCTCTTCCTCGCGGTGTTCATGGACCTCGTGGGGTTCGGAATCGTGCTGCCATTGCTGCCGGTATACAGCCGCGACTTCGGCGCGCCGGGGGCGCTCATCGGGCTGATCATGGCGAGTTACTCGATGATGCAGTTCCTCTGCACGCCGCTGTGGGGCCGGCTGTCGGACCGCATCGGGCGGCGGCCGGTGATGCTCATCAGCACGGCGGGCGCGACGGGTTCGTATGCGCTGTTCGCGTTCGGGTCGGGGATGGCCGGCACGGTGGCCCTCGCGGTGCTGCTCGGCTCGCGCATTTTCGCCGGGCTGTTCGGCGCGAGCATCACGGTCGCGCAGGCCTACATCGCCGACATCACGCCGCCGGCGGAGCGATCGAGGCGCATGGGGTTGATCGGGATGGCGTTCGGGCTGGGATTCATCCTTGGCCCGGCGATCGGGGCGTTCGCGGCGAAGAAGTTTGGCATCCGCGGGCCGGGCTTCGTGGCCGCGGCGTTGTGCGCGGTGAACTTCTTCCTCGCGTGCGCGCTGCTGCCGGAGAGCCGCAAGCCGGGGTCGGAATCCGTCCCGCAGCGGGCGCACCTGAGCCAGTGGCTGCACACGCTGCGAGCGCCGCGCGTGGGGTTCATGATCGGGCTTTTCTTCCTCGCGACGTTTTGCTTCACGTGCTTCGAGACGACGCTCGGCCTGCTGGTGGATGTGAATTTCCACTTCGATGCGAATCAAGTCGGCTACTTGTTTGCGTTCGCGGGAGCCATCGGCGCCTCCGTGCAGGGCGGGGGAATCGGGCGGCTCGTGCGCAGGCTCGGCGAGCCAAAGCTGATCACGGTGAGCCTCGTTCTCGTGGCCGCGGGGCTCGCGCCGCTGCCCTTCGCGACGAGCTTGCCGGTGCTGCTCGTGGTGCTGGCGCTGCTTTCCATCGGGTCGAGCCTCGCGCGTCCGCCGATCTTCGGGCTCATTTCGGCGCTGACGCCCGAATCGGAGCAGGGCGCGACGCTGGGCATCGCACAAAGTGCCGGGAGCCTCGCGCGGATCGTGGGCCCGATTTTCGCGGCGAGCCTGTTTGACCTGCATCACTCGTGGCCGTATCTCATCTGCGCCGGGATCGCGCTCGTCGCCGCGTGGCTCGCGTGGGCGAGGTTGTGCCGGGGCGGCGAGGGCCTCGCGGTCGGCAAGTCGCCGGACGCGGGGTGAGTCCCGGGGCCTCAAAAGACTTCCTGAAACCGCTCCGTTCCGGCAACGTCACGCGAGCCACTCATCGTTGCCCGCATGATCCGCAACATCATCTTCGACTGGTCCGGCACGCTGGTGGATGACCTGCCCGCGGTCTGGCGCGCGACGAACTTCGTCTTCGAGCAGGCGGGTCGCGAAGCGCTGTCGCTCGACCGGTTCCGGTCCGAGTTCTGCCTGCCGTTCACGCCGTTTTACGAGCGGCACCTGCCGGGCGTCGCGATGGAGCAACTGGAGTCGTGGTTCCACGCGCGCTTCCGCGAGGTGCAGGACACCGTCGAGCCGCTGCCGCACGCCCGCGACTTCCTTGCGTGGTCGCGCGAGCGCGGGATGCGGACGTTTCTGCTGAGCACCGTGCACCCTGATCACTGGCAGGTGCAATCGGCGCGGTCGGGGCTCGGGAGTTTCATCGACCGGCCTTACACCGGCGTGCGGGACAAGCGCAAGCTGATCCACCAGATTCTCGCCGAAAACGGGCTGGCGGCGCGCGAGACGATTTTCATCGGCGACATGGAGCACGACGTCGTGACGGCGAAACACGGCGGCATCGGGTCCGTCGCCGTGCTGACGGGCTACAACCACCTGCATCAACTGCGCGCGGCGGACCCCGACGTGATCGTCGAGCACCTCGGCGAATTGCGCGCCCTGCTCGAGCGCGGTGGCATGGCGCTTCATGCGTCGCACACGACCTCACATCGCGACGACCGCATGCCCGTCTCCACCGTCGGTGCGCTGATCTTCGATGCATCGCGACGCGTGCTGCTGGTGCGGACTCACAAGTGGTCAAACCTGTGGGGCATTCCCGGCGGCAAGATCAGGTGGGGTGAGCGGTCCGAGGACGCGTTGCGCCGCGAGTTGAAGGAGGAAACGAACCTGGACGTGTCGGGCATCCAATTCGTGATGGTGCAGGATTGCATCCACTCGAAGGAATTTTGCCGCGATGAACATTTCCTCCTGCTCAACTACACATGTCACGCGGCAGGCACGGGCCCGGTGCGGCTCAACGACGAGGCGCGCGAGTTCTGCTGGGCGACAACCGACGAGGCGATGGCAATGGACTTGAACCGGCCGACACGAGTCCTGCTCGAGGCCGTGCGTCGCGGCATCGCGGACTAGCATGCGGTCGAACCCGAAAATCCCGGACCGGCTCGGCGAGGGGAAGGCGCCGCGCGCCCCGGCCGAGCCGCCGCCGAACGCCGAGCCAGCGCCCGTGATTCCCGAGGGGCCGCCCGCCGAACCCGCGGAACTCGCGCCGGCGTCGAGCAAGGGTTCCGCAACGGTCCATTTCTCCCGGCTCGCGAAGGCTGAACGCGAATTGCCCGCGGCCGACCGGATCATTCTCCACGACGTCGAGGTCCACTATCACGTCGGCGTTCCAGACGAGGAGCGGTCGAAGCCGCAGCGGCTGCTGATCTCCGTCGAGTTGACGAGCGATTTCACTGCCGCGGCCACCACGGATTTTTTGGCCACCACGATTGACTATCAGCGCGTGTATGAGCGGGTGCTGCGCTTTGGCGATGGCCGGGCGTGGAAGCTGATCGAGAAGCTCGCTTACGACATCGTGTCCGACTTGCTGAAGGAATTCCCGGCGCAGGAGGTGACTGTGGAGGTGAAGAAGTTCATCCTCAAGAAGGCGCGTTACACGGCGGTCCGGGTCACCCGGCGCCGGGCGGTGTAAGGAGAGGGAAACCAAGGCCGGCCAGCCGCCGCGGTTTCAGACCTGGAACTTCTGAGTTCGTCCCACCCTCACGGTCTCGTTCTCGGCACGGGTGTGAAGATCGGCACCAACGCCTTCGCCGCCGAGATGGGCTTGCCGCCGTTCTCCATCACGAGGCCCGCCGCGTATCCGCTGATGTAAGCCGTCGAGGCGGACGTCCCGCTGACCACGTAGTTTTTCCCGGCGTAGTTCACGACCTGGCTGTCGGGCGCAGCGACGTCCACAAACGTGCCGCGGTTCGCGTAAGGCGCGATGGCGCCGGAGCGGTCGCGCGCGGTGACGGCGAGCACTTCGGGATACGCCGCGGGATAATTCGCCGATGTCGTCGGCTCGTTGCCTGCGGCCGCGGTGAACAGCACGCCGCGGTTGAAGCCTTCCTTGATGACGCGGTGCAGCAGCGGGCTGTCGCCGGGGCTGCCGAGCGAGAGGTTCACGATGGACGCGCCGCCGTTGACCGCCTCGGCGACGCCCTTCGCGACTTCGAAGGTCGTCGTCGACGGTGAGTCCCCATAAACGTCCACGGGTTGGATTCGCATCTGGGTCGTCGTCGAGTCCGTCGAGCGGTCCAACCCGCGCAAGATGGTCTCAGCCATCGAGGTGCCGTGCGTCGGGAACGTGCCGCCCTGCGTGGATTCGCCCGCCACGGAGATGGTCGGGAGGATGAAGTCCCGGTAGGGCGAAGTGAGCGATTGCACCGGGGAATCCACGAGCGCGACGATGAACCGGCCGGAGTCCGGTCCCGCGCCGGGTTTCACGCCAAGTCCGGGGGCGACCACGCCTGCGGCGGCGGGCGCGTTCGGATCCGCCGGGCGTTGCACGGGATAGTTGTTTTCGACGGCGACGCTGTCGTTGCCGAGCAGCGCGGAGCGCGCGGCACTTGCGGCGGCCTCGTCGCCGAACTGCAATCGAAATGCGCCCAGCTTGTCCGCGCGGCCGGCGACTTTCGCGCCGAACCGGGCGGCGAGCTTGTCGACGTCCTCGCCGCTTCCGGGCCGGAGCATGACGATGAGTTCGTCGGGAATGCGCTTGTCGTCGCCCGGCCTGGCGCGCGGCTTGACGCGCTGCGTGGCTCCGTCGCGCGAGGTGTGGTAGACGAGCAGTTTGTCCGGGCCGGATTGTTGCGGCACGAGGCCGAAGCTCAAGTCGCCCAGCAACCGGTCGAGCGCCTGACCCGGCGGGAGTTTTTGGAAACGCATCGTCACGGGCTGCTTGAGCTGCGTGCCGGGCTCGACGAACACCTGCCAGCCGGTGGCGCTGGCGATGTGCTCGAGAAGTTGCGGCAGTTCCCAGCCGCGGATGTCGGCGTCCACGCGGTCCTGCGTTGCGCGCCACACGAAGGAATCCGCCGCGCCCGCCGCGCGCACGAACGTGAGCACCGCGGCCGCGAGCAACAGCAGTCGGGTGTGTGGCTTCATCGCGTCGGATGTTACACCCCGTTCAACGCCGTGGCGATGAAATGGTTTGCGCGATCCGCGCGGAGATTCGCGCGGAGATTGCGCCTTGAAGTTTGAGCGGCGCTTGGCTTCCCTCTGTCTCACGGAAGCGCAAGCATGAGCACGGGCAAAACCCTCGTCGTCGTTCCCACCTTCAACGAGAAGGACAATCTCCTTCCGCTGGCGGCGCGCGTGCTCGGCCTTCCCGTGCCTGTGGACATGCTCGTGGTGGATGACAACTCGCCGGACGGCACAGGCAGGCTCGCGGACGAACTTGCGGCGAAGCACCCGCAAATCCACGTGCTGCACCGGCAGACGAAGGACGGCCTTGGCCGCGCCTACATCGCGGGCTTCAAGTGGGCGCTCGAACGCGGCTACGAGTTCATCCTCGAGATGGACGGCGACTTCTCGCACAGCCCGGATGACATCCCCAAATTCCTCGCCGCCGCGCAGCACGCGGACCTCGTGCTCGGCTCGCGCTATTGCAATGGCATCCGCGTCATCAACTGGCCGCTCACGCGGCTCATGCTCAGCCTCGGCGCGGGCAAGTATGTCCGGCTCATCACCGGCATGCGCATCAGCGACCCGACGGGCGGGTTCAAGTGCTTCCGCCGGCATGCGCTCCAGGCGCTCGACCTCGAGGCCGTCCGGTCCAACGGCTACAGCTTTCAGATCGAACTCACGCACAAACTCTGGCGCGACGGGTGGACGATTGCCGAGGTGCCGATCATTTTCACCGACCGCTTTCTGGGCACGTCGAAGATGTCGAAGAAGATCGTGCGCGAGGCGCTGTGGATGGTCTGGAGCCTGTGGCTGCAGCATGGATGCCGCCGTTCGCCCCGGCCGAAGCCTGCCGCGCCCGCCGTGAAGCCCGAGTCCGCCCGCGCGCCTTCCGGGTGACGCCGCGTGCCGCGGCCGGCGTCAGAGATTTCATCGTGTTCCCGGGCGCCGCATGAGTTTCATCGCCCCGCACCACTGAATCCCGCCATGCAAACCACCCGCCGCCACTTCATCGGACAACTCACCGCCACCGGCGCCGCCGCGCTCACCGCTCGCGCGTTCGCCGCGGACGCGCCGACCAAGCGCATCGCCGCGATCGTCACGCATTACACGCACAACTCACACGCGGACGTGATTGTGAGCCGCCTGCTCCAGGGCTGGAACCTCGACAAACAACCGCCCTTCCCGAGGCTCAGGTTGGTCAGCCTGTTTGTGGATCAGGTTCCGCCGAACGACATGAGCCGCGCGCTCGCCGCCGAGCACGGCTTCAAGATTTTCCCGACCATCGCCGAGGCGCTCACACTCGGCGGCAAGGACCTTGCGGTGGACGGCGTGCTGCTCATCGGCGAGCACGGCACATATCCGCGCAGCGACACCGACCAGATCATGTATCCGCGCCGGCGGTTCTTCGAGGAGACCGCAACGGTCTTCCGGCGCACCGGAAAGTCCGTGCCCGTCTTCACCGACAAGCACCTTGCATGGAATTGGGAGGACGCGAAGTGGATGTATGACACCGCGCGCGAGTTGAAGGTGCCGTTCATGGCGGGATCCTCCGTGCCTGGCACGTGGCGGCGCCCGGCGCTCGAGATGAAACTCGGCGCGCGCGCGAAGGAGGCGATCGAACTGAGCTACGGCCCGCAGGAGGGCTACAGTTACCACGGCCTCGAGGCGATGCAGGCCATCGTCGAGCGCCGGCGCGGCGGTGAAAGCGGCGTGCGGTCCGTGCAATTCGTCGCGGGCGACGAAGTGTGGAAGGCCGGCGCCTCGGGCCGCTTCGACCTGAGCCTGCTCGATGCCGCCGCGAACGCGCGCGAGGCGAAGGGCCGGTTCAAGGGCGAATTCAAGGACGCGCTCAAGCCGACGGCGTATTTCATCGAGCATCTCGACGGATTCAAGTCGCTGCTCCTGCACGACACCGGTTCGGCCAACAGCGAGTGGGTCACCGCGTGGAGCGAGGAAGGCCGCAAGGAGCATCAGGCCACCGTGCATTACACACAGGAGGCGAGGCCGTTCGCGCACTTCACCCTGCTCACGCAGGGCATCGAGCGGATGATCTTCAGCGGCAAGCCCACGTGGCCTGTCGAGCGCACCCTCCTCGTCACCGGCGTGCTGGCGGCGGCGTTCCAATCCCGCAAACAAGGCGGCGTCCGCCTCGACACCCCGCATCTCGCGATCAGCTACAAGCCGACGTTTGAGTGGAAGGCGTTGCCTCCTCCTCCTCCGAACCGTCCGATGCACGGACAGTAGGGACGAAGGGAATCTTGGTTTGAATCGTGCCGCGGGCCGGCGGGGCATGAACTCATCCGCCCTCCACGGCGTCGAGCCGATGCCCGCCTTCCTCGAATTGCCCTGCAACTTCTTTGCCGGGCGGGTGTGCTTGAGGTAGCTTCGCCCCGTCCCGGCGGGACAACGATGCCCGACATCGGCGAATTTGAGACGTTCATGCGCAACCACCAGAACATGGTGTTCAGCACCGCCGTGCGCCTGCTTGGAAACGAGCCGGACGCCGCCGACATTTCCCAGGAGGTTTTCTTGCGCGCGCACGAGCACTTCGACGACCTGCGCGCGAGCCCTTCCGCGGGCGGCTGGCTCCGCACGGTCGCGCGCAACCTCAGCCTCAACCACCTCCAGCGCTACCGCGCGCGGTGGAGGTTTTTCAGCGAGCTCGGCAGCGAGGACGATGACCGTGACTTCGCGTCCAACGTCCCCGCGCCCGACGCAGGCGGGCAGCCGATGGACGAGGAACAGGAGCGCGCCGTCCTCGAAGCCGCGCTTCGCAAGCTGCCGTCCTCGCAGCGGGTGCCGCTCGTGCTCTACCACTTCGACGAGTTGAGCTACGAGGAAATCGCGCGGCAACTCGGCGTGTCACTCAGCAAGGTCAAGACTGACATCCACCGCGGCCGCGCCGCGCTCCGGCGCAAGCTGCGCTTGAGCGAGGAGGGCGAACTTTCCACGGGAGTCTCCGCTCCGGGAGTCGCCGGTCCGGACCTGCTTCGCACCGGCGCGGTGCAACTGATTTGAGTTCATGGAACCAGCCACTCCCAACCCGCGCCGCGCCCCGCTCGCCGAAAGCCTGCGCTCGCTGCCCGAGGTGACGGCCCCGGCGCAAGTCGCGTCACGCGTGCTCGCTGAAGTCGAGGCCCGTCGTTCGCTCGACACGAAGCTCCGCGCGCTGCCGCCGCTTCATGCGCCGGATTCGCTCGCGGCCGGCGTGCTCGCGGCCATCGAGCGCCGGCAGCGCCCCGCGTGGTGGCAGCAATCGTGGTTTCTATGGCCCGCCGCCGCGCGCGCGGCCTCGGCGCCGCTCGCCGTCGCGGTGCTGGCCGTCGTCGGCTGGCTTGCGGCCGGGGCATTGCAATCGGCGACCGCGGGAACAACCGGGACCGCGGGCTGGTTCGCGCAAACGTCCGCGGGTGAGTTCCTCGCGGTGCTGGCGCGCGCGCTTGCCGCGATCGCGCGCAGCGATTTCGCGCTCATCCTTTTCGCCGGCGGGATGCTTCTCTCGACCGTGTATGTGAGCGCGCTCACGCTCGGCGCGCTTTGCTGGCGGCTCGCGCGCCTGCGGCGTTGAGTCATGCGCCCGCGGTGTTTCACCCTTCGCGCGGGGCTTCTCGCGGCGTGCCTGCTCGCGTTTCTCCCCCGAGCTCACCCGCAAGCCGCGCCGGAAGCGAACCGTTCGCGCGAGGAAACCCGACGCGAGCTCCGTCATGGGATGCTTCGCGTCCGGTCCGCTCCCGGCGAGATCGTCCGTGTCGGCAAGGATGTTGTCATCAAGGAAGGCGAAACCGTCGGGGACGTTGTCGTGCTGATGGGCGACGCGAGGATTGACGGCGAAGTGGGCGACCTCGTCGTGATTCTCGGGACGGCAACGCTCGGCCCCGCGGCGCGAATCCGTCGTGAACTCGTCGTGCTCGGAGGCGACCTCCGCGCGGACGCGAAGGCCGAGGTGGCGCGCGAGGTGTTTGTGCTCGGCGGGCAGATTCACGCGCCCGAGGACGCGCTCATCCGCGCGCGCGCACGGGTGCACAAGGGCTTCGACTTCTCCGGGTTCAAGTGGTTCGAAGACTGGCGGACGGAATTCCCGAAGCTGCGCATGGGCGTGGACTGGGTGACGCACGGGCTGTTGCTCGGACGTCCCTTGCCACCGTCGCTCGGATGGGTTTGGTGGGTCGTCGCGGCCATGCTGTTCATTCACCTGCTGCTCGCGGTGATTTTTCCGAAGCCCCTCCAATCATGCGTGGACGCGCTGGACCGGCAGCCCGTGGGGTCATTCTTCGCGGGGCTGCTCGCCGTGGTGCTGTTCGCCCCCGCGATGCTGCTGCTCGCGTTCACCGGCATCGGCCTGCTTGTCGTGCCGTTCCTCGTGTGCGCGCTCGCGCTCGCGATGCTGCTGGGCAAGGTCGCGGTGTATCGCTACGCGGGCCAGCAGGTTGGGCGGCAACTGGGCGTCGCCGCGTTGCAATCCCCGCTGGTCGCGCTGCTCGCCGGCGCGGCGGTGCTGCACCTGCTTTACATGATCCCGGTGCTGGGGTTCCTGGCGTGGGGCGGCTTCACAGTGCTCGGCATCGGCAACGCGGTCGTCGCCGCAGTGGGCGGCATGCGGCGCGGCGATGCGCCTCGCGCCCCGGTGGAACATCCAGCGGTCGCCGCGCCGGGCTCGACGCCTCCACTCATCCAGCAGGCGGGCGCGTGGCCGCGCGCGGGTTTCTGGCGCCGGCTGCTCGCGATGGGGCTCGATGCAATGCTCGTGCTTGGAGCGGTTTTGCTGGTGACGGCAGTGACGCGATCCCAAGCCGTGCCTGTGCTTCTGCCGCTCGGTTGGTTTGTGTATCACGTCGGACTTTGGACTTTGGCCGGCTCGACCGTGGGCGGGATGGCACTGCGGTTGAAGCTGGTCCGCGAGGATGGCCGTCCGCTCGGGTTCGCCGTGGCACTCGTGCGGGCGCTGGCAAGCGTGTTCTCGGCGCTGGTGTTGTTTGTGGGATTCTTCTGGGCGGGCTGGAGCCGCGCGAAGCGCTCGTGGCACGACCACATCGCGGGAACGATTGTGGTGAAAGTGCCGAGAGGTGTGACGGTGGCGTGAGCGCCACGACGGTTTCTGATGGGACCTGTCCGGGCCTCACGCCGAGTAATCCAGATAAACGGTCTTCATCCGCGTGTAAAAATCCACCGCGCCCGCGCCCTGCTCCTTGAAGGAGTCGGTGCTCGACTTCTTCACCCCGCCGAACGGCGCCTGCAAGGCAAGGCCGGTTGAAATCTGATTCACCTTCACCACGCCCGCCTGGATGCGCTCGGTGTAAAGCATCGCCTTCTTCAAGTCGCGCGTGACGAGGGACGCGCTCAGCCCCACGTCCACGCTGTTTGCCACCGCGAGCGCGGCGTCGAAGTTGTCCGCTTCGATGATGCCGACGACGGGTCCGAACACTTCCTCGCATGCGATGCGCGCCGATGGTTTGACGCCCGTGAGCACGGTCGGTTGCATGAAGTGGCCGTGGGCGAAGTCACCGTCCGTGAGCCGCCGCCCGCCGCACGCGATCGTTGCGCCCTCGGCGACGGCAAGGTCCACGTAACCGAGATTTGTCGCGAGCTGCTGCTTGCTTACCGCGGGCCCCATCGTCACGCCCGCCTTCAAGCCGTTGCCCGCGACGACGGCGTTTGCCTTTTCGACCAGTTTCGCGGTGAAGGCGTCCGCCACCCCGCGCTCGACGATGACGCGGCTCGTCGCCGTGCAGGCCTGGCCTGTCAGCCCGAAGCCCGCGATGGCCACGAGCCGCGCGGCGAGGTCGAGATCGGCGTCCGCGAGGACGATGGTGGGATTCTTGCCGCCCATTTCCATCTGCGCGCGCGCCATGCGGCCGGCAAGTTGCCGGTAGATTTGCGAACCGACGCTGTGCGAGCCGGTGAACGAGAGCGCGACGACGGCGGGATTCGTCGCAAGCTCGCCACCGACCGCGCGGCCTTCGCCGATGACGAGGTTGAGCACGCCTTTCGGGAGGCCCGCCTCGGCGAGAATCTTCGCGAGTTCGCAGGACATCGCGGGCGCCTGCGACGCGGGCTTTAGCACGACCGCGTTTCCACTGACGAGCGCGGGCGCGAGCTTCCACGCGGGGATGGCGATGGGGAAATTCCACGGCGTGATGAGCGCAACGACGCCGAGCGGTTCGCGGCGCGTATAGAGCAGTTGGTCCGGCAAATCGTGCGGGATGGTCTGCCCGCCGAGTTGATAGCCGAGCGCGCCGAAGAAACGGAAGATGTCCGCCGTGCGCTGCACTTCGCCGGTGGACTCGGCGAGCGTCTTGCCTTCCTCGCGCGTGAGCAGTTCGGCGAGTTCGGCCTTGCGCGCCTCGATCAGTTGCGAGGCCTTGCTCAACACTCGCCCGCGTGCAACGGGCGTCTGCGCGGCCCACGACGGGAACGCGGACGTCGCGGACGCGATCGCGGCGAGCGCATCGTCGCGACTGCTCAACGGATATTGCGCGACAGTCTCGCGCGCGTCCGCGGGGTTGAAAGTCTGCGTGGTCTGTCCGGACGTGGCGGCGGTCCATTCGCCGCCGATGAAGTTTTGATAAGGGCGCACGCGCTTGAAGTAGCAGGAAGCCGCACTCCGGGGAAGCGAACTTGCAGGTCCGGGCCGGGCGCGCCGGGCGGCAAACTACGACGTGATTCCCGCGCCGGGCGTGGTCGGCTTGGCCGGGCCCTGCGTTGCGACCTGCGCGCTCGCGGCCTTGCGCTCGGCCACTTCCTTCGAAGTGAGCGGCACGGGCGCGCGAAGGGTGCAGTAAATCCAGGCATCGAGCGGGCGCAGCCAGCGGAGCACCGGCCGGAACGGTGAATGAATCAGCCGCAGCCTCACGACGGACAGGAACATCGTGAGCGAGACGCGGAAGAGCGAGGATGTGACCTTGGAGCCGATCTTGTCCGTCCACTCGGTCGGGATTTCGAGGACTTTGAAGCCCGCGCGCTTGAGCGAGTAGAGGAGGTTGACGTCGAACGCGAGGTCCGCGATGCGGAGCGAGTCGTGGATCTTCTGAGCCGCCTCGCGCCGCATCACCTTCGCGGGGCATTGCGTGTCCTGGATGTGCATCCAGAAAAGCGACTCGACGATGAGATGAAAGCACCGGCTCGTAAAGCGGCGCACCCACGTCTGGCTTTGATGCAGCACGGCGCCGCGGAGCCAGCGTGAGCCGACCACGCAGTCCGCGCGACGGCCGTCGCAGAGTTTCGCGAGTTCGTGAAACGCGTGCGGGGGGGTCGCGCCGTCGGCATCCACGTAGCCGATGAGGTCCGCGGTGGGGGCGAGGCGAAGCCCCTCGATGAGCGCGCCGCCCTTGCCGATGGGCGCGGGGAAGTTGTCGGCGCTGACCTCGGGAAAATCGAGCGCGACGCGTTCGACGACACCGAGCGTGTTGTCGCGGCAGCCGTTGAGCACGACGATGAGGCGGAACTTGCCGTTGTAATGCCGGCGAAAATGTTCCGCGTAATCGCGGAGCACGGGCTCGATGCGTTGCTCCTCGTTGTAGGCCGGGATGAGCACCAGCAGGCTTGGAACGGGCTCGGTCACAGGGCGCGTGTGTATCAGAAGCCGCGGGCGAAGTCGAACGGGTTGGTGGCGGGCGCGCCGATCGTCAGCAGCATCGGGCCGTTGTAAAGGCTCGTGAGGAAGTGCGGGTCGCCAAACTGCCGCGGCGCCGGCACGGTGAGCCCGGGGCGGACTTCGAACGGGACGGACCAGTTGACCTTGCCGGTTTCCGGGTCGAGCGCGACCGCGGGCCCGGCGTGACCGGCGCCGATGGGTGTGCGCCAGCGAACTTTCGGCCCGCTCGCGGGGAACTTCTCGATGATGCCGGGGGCACGCCACACACCGTCGCGTCGCGGCCCGGGCCATTGCGGCCAGTCGTCGGCGCGAAGCTCTCGATCATCCCCGGCGCGGCCGAGTTCGCTCTTCCAAAGCTCCCGCGCCCGTGAGAGTTTCGCCGCCCGATGAATCGCGCGCCCCTGACCCCTGAAACCCTTCGCGGGGTTTTCGCCGTGCCCCCGCTGCCCCGCCGGAACGACACGCGACGCTTGATCGAGTTCAGGGAATGCCAACGACTCGTGCAGCACATCGCCTCGGGCGGGATCACGCGGTTTCTCTTCGGCGGCAACGCGTTTCTCTACCACCTCCGGCACTCCGAGTTCGAGGTGCTCTTCGACTGGATGACCGCGGCGCCCCAGGACTGGTGGATGATCCCGAGCGTGGGCCCGAGCCACGGCCGGCTCATGGACCTGACACGGTTGCTGCGCAAGCACCGTTTTCCTGCCGTCATGCACCTGCCGTGCAGCGACCCTCGCGACGCGGCCGGACTCGAAGTGGGCCTGCGCGAGTTCGCCGAGGCGAGCGAGACGAAACTCATTCTCTACCTCAAGGAGGAAAACAGTTTCGGTGCCGACAAAGACGCCGGGCTGGACGCAGTCGCGCGCCTCGTGCGTGACGGGGTTTGCGTCGCAATCAAGTATGCCGTGGTGCGCGCGAATCCAGCCGAGGACACCTACCTCGCCGCGTTGCTTGAGCGGGTGAAGTCGAAGTTTGTCATCAGCGGCATCGGCGAGCGCCCGGCGGTGTGCCACATGCGCGACTGGAAACTGCCGGGCTTCACCACGGGTTCCGGTTGCATCGCGCCGCGGCCTTCGCAGGACATCTTCGAGGCGTGTTCGGCGGGCGATTTCGACAAGGCTCAGGCCATCCGCGAGAAGTTCATCGCACACGAGGATCTCCGCGACCAATGGGGCCCGGCGAAGGTGCTGCATCACGCGGTCGAACTCTCGGGGATCGCCAAGACCGGTCCCACGCCGCCGTTCCTCTCCGTGCTGAATGCGCAGCAGCAGGAACAGATTGCCCCGGTGGCGCGCGCTCTTGCGGAAGCGAACGCGGCCGCGATGCCCCAGCAGCCGGCGGTGGAACCGGCGGTGACCGCCGCTTGAAGTGGCGCTCGTCGCGGGACGATGGGCTCATCCTCGAACCGCCGCGCCGCGCGGCGTGAGGCAGTCCAGCAGAAACGTCCCTCCAACGAGGCCGAGCATGGCCGCGCGAACCAGCGTTCACCTCGGCCGTGGTGCGGCACTGGATTCGAATTCGGCGTGCGCGGCGCGGCCTCGCCTGACATTGTTCAGCGCATGAGTTCCGCGGTCGCGACGTTTTCATTTCCGACGACGACGCTGTTCGGCGCCGGCGCTCTCGGGGAATTGCCCGCCCGGCTCGCGAAGCTCGGCGTGCGCCGGCCGCTGGTGGTGACGGACAACGGGTTGCTCGGCACCGACGCCTTCCGCCCGCTCGCGCAGGTGCTCGGCGTGCCGGCGCAGGGGGCGAACTGGTTCCTCTACTCCGGCGTGCATCCGAATCCCATCGAGTCCGACGTGCGCGAGCCGGCGGCGCTGTTTCAGGACAAGCACTGCGACGGCGTCCTCGCCATCGGCGGCGGCAGCGCCCTGGACGCGGGCAAAGCGGCGCGGCTGCTCGTGAAGCGGCCCGGCTTCGACCTCGCGAAATTTTACGACGAGCCGGACTGGTCGGGCCTCGTGCCGTTCATCGCGATCCCGACGACCGCAGGCACCGGCAGCGAGGTGGGCCGCAGTTCCGTCATCACGCTCGACGCCACGAAGCGCAAGGCCGTGCTCTTCCATCCCGAACTGCTCGCCAAGCTCGTCATCCTCGACCCCGAACTCACCGTCGGCCTGCCGCCGAAGCTTACCGCCGCCACCGGCGCGGACGCGCTCACGCACTGCCTCGAGAGCTTCACGTGCCCCGCGTTCCACCCGATGTGCGATGGCATCGCACTCGAAGGCATCCGGCTCATCGTGGACGCGCTGCCCCGCGCGGTGCGTGGCGGCAAGGACCTCGACGCGCGCGGCAAGATGCTCGTCGCCGCCGCGATGGGGGCGGTCGCGTTCCAGAAGGATCTCGGCGTCGTCCACTCGCTCGCGCACCCGCTCTCAAACATCTGCGGCCTCCACCACGGCCTCGCGAACGCCCTCTGCCTTGTCGCGAGCATGAAGTTCTGCGCCGCGCGCAAACCCGGCCTCTATCGTCGCGTCGGCGTCGCGTGCGGCTTGGAAGTGATGAAGTGTCCGGACCGCGAGGCCGACGAACGCACCATCGCCTTCATCGGGGAATTCCTTGCGAGCATCGGCCTGAACACCAAGCTCCGCGATCACGGCGTGAAGCCGGAGCACCTCGACGCCCTCGTCGCCCAAGCCTGGGACGACCCGTGCCACAGGACCAACGCGGTTCCCGTGACGGAGGCAGACTTGCGAACCCTCTACGAAGCCTCGATGTAGCCGCCCTCCTTACGCCTTACGCATTACGCTTTCCACCATGCCCTCCGAGCACCACCCCGACGACGAGAAGCTGCTCCGCCAGCTCGGCTACGAACAGGAGCTGTCCCGCCGGATGAGCGGCTTCTCGAACTTCGCCATCTCCCTCTCCATCATCTGCATCCTCGCGGGCGGCATCACGTCGTTCCACGTCGGCTTGTGCAGCGCGGGCGGGGCGAGCATCGGATTGGGCTGGCCGCTGGTGTGCCTGTTTTCACTCTGCGTGGCGGCGACGATGGCGCAGGTGGCCAGCGCGTTCCCGACGGCGGGCGGGCTGTATCACTGGGGCAGCATCCTCGGCGGTCGCGCGTGCGGCTGGGTGACGGCATGGTTCAACCTGGCCGGCCTCATCACCGTGCTCGCGGCCATCAACGCGGGCACTTACGACTTCGCCACGGCAGCCTTCGACGTGCCGAAGGAAGTGAACACCGACATCACTCGCACGATGGTCATCGTGCTGATGACGCTCTCGCAAGGGCTGCTGAACCACTACGGCATCCATCTCACCACGCGGCTCACGGATCTGAGCGGCTACTTGATTCTTGGCGTGGCAACGGTGCTCACCGTCGCGTTGCTGCTCGCGACGAAACACTTCGAGTGGGCGCGGCTGTGGACGTTCGAAAACTTCAGCGGACTGCCCGAGGGCGGCGCGGTGTTCCCGAAGCAGGACAACTTGATGTGGCTCTTCGCGCTCGGCTTCCTGCTGCCTGCCTACACCATCACCGGCTTCGACGCCTCGGCACACACGAGCGAAGAGACTGTTGGCGCGGCGCTGAACGTGCCCAAGGGCATCGTGCGTTCCGTGTGGGTGTCCGGCGTGTTCGGCTGGGTGATGATTTGCGCCATCCTGCTCGCGATGCCCTCGGTGAAGGGGGGCGTGGAGCAGGGCGCGAACGTGGTGCCGTGGACGATGAAGGCCG
>VHCN01000024.1 GCA_016871675.1 Verrucomicrobiota bacterium | reverse complement strand
TGCGGTCGAGGTGCGGCGTGGTGTAAGCCTTGCAGCCAAAGGGGCCGATGTCCGCATAGCCGAGGTCGTCGCAGAAGATGACGATGATGTTCGGCAGGCGCGGGGCGGGCGCGGCGGGCGCGACGGATAGGACGGAGAGAACGAACGCGCCGAGCAGCGGACGGACAATGGAATTCATGGCGGCTTAGTAGTCTTGGTAACGCGCGTGTCCCGCTGAGACCATCGCGTCGTTCACGTTCCGCGCCTGCGCGCCGGTTTGTTCGAGCCAGATTTCGGCGAGGTAACGGCCGTATTTCTCGCGCCGGTCCTTGATGGTTTGCAGCAGGACTTCCTTCCCCTCCACAAGCGACTTGAGATGGTCGCGCGCGGGCTTGCCCTTCGGCGCATCGCTGCCGGTCATCTCGGGCGCATTGATGCGGTTGAGCCTGAGCTTTTCGCCGCGCACCCAGACGCCGAGACCGAGGTCGATGTCCACCGTGCATGTGTCGCCGTCGTAAACGGCGGTGACGAGCGCGCGGTATTGGAACAACTGCGTGGGCGCAACGGCCGTGGGGGTGGGCATGGCGGACAGTAGAAACTCCCGGTGGGCCGGACAAGTCCGATTCCACGCTGAGCACCACCCGTGGCCCGGACACGCCTTGCGCGCTCAGGGTTTGGCGGGGCTTGCCCTCGCGCACTCGCGGCCCTAGATTCCGGCAACGACACCACCTGCAGTTTCGGTCAACTCGCGGTCGCGGTGGTCAGAGTGCCGGCTCGAACGCAGCGCCTTCATCCTAATGGTGGACACCAAGCTCCCAATCCGCAACTGGGCCGTCATCGCAGCCGGCGTGCTCACGGTCGCGGTGTTCCTCGTGGACCGCCGGAAGTCGCCGGGGCTCGCGGTGTCGCTCTTCTACCTCGCGCCGATTCTGCTGACGATGTGGGCGCCGAGACGCTGGCACACGCTGTTCATCGCGAATGCCGCCACGCTGCTCATCGTGCTCGGCTATCGCAGCCTGCCGGTGCCCGAGGAGCGCGGCTTCGAGTTTGGCAACCGCATGATCAGCCTCGTCGCCGTCTGGGTCGTCGCCACGATTGCGATGGTGCGGCGGCAGGAGGAGGACAAGTTCCAGGAGATGCACGAGAAGCTGGAGAATCAAATCCGCGACCACTCGAACGAACTCGCCCGCGCCAACGCGGAGCTGAAGGCCGAGATCACCGATCGCGAGAACGCCGAGGCCGCTCTGCGCCAGCTTTCCACCCACCTGCTCACCGCGCAGGACGACGAGCGCCGGCGCATCGCGCGCGAGCTTCACGACACCACGGCGCAAAGCCTCGCGGCCGTGAGCATGAACCTCTCGCGGATCGAAACCCTCGCGCCCGACCTCGCGCCCAAGGCCGCGGACCTCCTCGCCGACAGTGTCGCGCTGACGAGCGCGTGCCAGCAGGAAATCCGCACGCTCAGCTACCTCCTGCACCCGCCGATGCTCGAGGAGGCCGGCCTCGGCCCCGCAGTCCAATGGTTCGCCAACGGCGTCCAGCAGCGCGCGAACATCCAGGTGACCGTGGACGTCCCGGAAAAGCTCGACCGACTGCCCAACGACATCGAGACCACGCTCTTTCGCATCGTGCAGGAGAGCATGAACAACATCACGCGCCATTCCGGCAGCCCCAGCGCCCGCATCAAGCTCGTCCGCAACACCGGCGAGGTGGTGCTCGAAGTGAAGGACGAGGGACAGGGCATCCCGCCGGAGAAGCTCGAGCGCGTGAACGGCAACATCTCCGGGCTCGGCGTCGGCATCGCCGGCATCTGGGAGCGCGTGCGACAATTCGGCGGTGACCTCGACATCACATCCAACAGCCGCGGGACAACCGTCACCGTCGTCCTGCCCCTTGAAGGAGAAGTCAAATGAGCGCATTGAAGATCCTGATCGCAGATGACCACGACGTGGTGCGGCGCGGGTTGAAGAGCCTGCTCGAGGACGTGCCCGGCTGGGAGGTGTGCGCCGAGGCCAACAACGGCCGCATGGCGCTCGAACGCGTCAAGCAACACAAACCCAACGTCGCCATCATGGACGTGACCATGCCCGACCTCAACGGGCTCGAGGCGACGCGGCAAATCCGCAAGCAGCATCCCGACACCGAAGTGCTCGTGCTCACCATGCACGAGTCCGAGCAAATCGCGCACGAAGTCCTCAAGGCCGGCGCACGCGGCTACATCCTCAAGTCCGACGCCGGCCGCGACCTCGTGAAAGCCGTCGAGGCCGTGAGCCGCAAACAGGCGTTCTTCACCACACGCGTGTCGCAGATGGTCTCCGAAAGCAACCTGCGCGAGGGACTCGGAGCGGTCGAAGCGAGCGACATCGGCAGCCGCCTCACGCCGCGCGAACGCGAGATCGTCCAATTGCTCGCCGAGGGCAAGAGCAACAAGGAAGTCGCCAGCGCGCTCAACATCAGCGTCAAGACCGTCGAGACCCACCGCACCAACATCATGCGCAAGCTGCGCTTTCACTCCGTGGGCGAACTCGTCCGCTACGCGGTGCGCAACAACATCGTGGCCCCGTGACGTCCGGAGCGCCCGCCCGAACCCGGGCAAGGGTGCGCGGGAATCAGCGCCCAGCTCCCCCCACGGAACGCGAAAGCCAATCCCGAAACCAGGAACACCGCACCGGCGCCCTTCCGCGGCTTCACCGCCATCCTCTACAAGGAGTGCCTCGTCGCGACGCGCGAGCCTCCAGGAGTTCGCGCAACACCTCGCCACCTTCGGCGCCACGGGAGCGTGTTGTTCGTGCTCAGCGCGCTGCGGTTCCGGCAGGAGACCGCTTGATTCGCGGCGCCGGTCGTGCGGAACGGGCGGACAAATCACGGCCCCGCTTTGAGGGTTGAATCCAGCGGGACGTTTGCCTAGTTTCCCGCACCGACGCCGCCGGGTTTGTCTCTGCGGTCAAACGCCAACATCGACCCCCCATGAAATCGCCACGTCAGTCTTGGATCGTCCCAATCACGTGCGCCGTGCTCGCGCTCGGCGTGACCTCCTGCAACAAGCCCGCCGGTCCTGGCACAGGCGGCGGCAGTGGCGAACCTGCCGCACCGGGCGACGTCATCAAGATCGGCGAATTCGCGTCGCTGACGGGCAAGGAGGCGACGTTCGGCCAGATGTCGCATCACGGCACCGAGATTGCGATCGAGGAACTCAACGCCGCGGGCGGCTTGCTCGGCAAGAAACTCAAGCTGCTCACGGAAGACACGCAGTCCAAGGCCGGCGAGCCGGCGACGGTCGTCAAGAAACTCATCTCGCGCGACCGCGTGGTTGCCATTCTCGGCGAGGTTGCCTCGTCCCGCTCGATGGAGGCCGCGCCGATTTGCCAGCAGAACAAGATTCCGCAGATCTCGCCGTCGTCCACAAACGTGAAGCTCACCGAAATGGGCGACTACATTTTCCGCGTCTGCTTCACGGACGAGTTCCAGGGCAAGCTGCTGGCGAACTTTGCCCAGCGCACGCTCAAGGCGGAGAAGGTCGCGATCCTCACGGACACGAAGTCCGATTACAGCGTCGGGCTCACGCGCGACTTCAAGGCGCCCTTCACCGCGGCGGGCGGCAAGGTCCTCGTCGAGCAGGTTTACAACGGCGGGGACAAGGATTTCAGGGGCCAGCTCACGGCGGTGAAGGCCGCGGGACCGGACGCCATCCTCATCACCGGGTATTACACCGACGTCGGACTCATCGTGAAGCAGGCGAAGCAACTCGGCCTCACGGTGCCGATCTTTGGCGGCGACGGCTGGGAATCCTCCAAGCTCATCGAGATCGGCGGCAAGGACGCGGAGGGGACTTACTTCTCGACGCACTTCTCGCCCGAGGCGGACGTGCCGCTCGTGAAACAATTCGCCGCGAAGTTCAAGGCCAAGTATGGCGAACTGCCCGACGCGATGGCCGCGCTCGGCTACGATTCGGCGATGGTGCTCGCCGCGGCGATCAAGAAGGCCGGCACCACCGAGGGGCCGAAGCTGCGCGAGGCGCTCGCCGCCACCAGGGACCACGCGGGCGTGGCCGGCACCATCACGCTCGACGCCAAACGCAACGCAACCAAGCCCGCTGTCATCCTCACCGTCAAGGACGGCAAGTTCAAATACGTCGAGACCGTCGCGCCGTGACCGCACCAAACCATGGGCAAGGAATTCAGCACCATCCCGCGCGACGTTCCGCGCGTGGAAACCCGCCACCGCCGCATCGTCACGCCCCTGCCGCACCCGGACTCCGTCGCAACGCTTGAGAAACTCCGCCGCTTCGAGCCGCAATCCATGCGCGGCCAGCCGCCGATCGTGTGGGACCGCGCGGAGGATGTTTACGTCTTCGACAAGCACGGCAACCGCTGGCTCGACTGGTCGAGCGGCGTGCTTGTGACCAACGCCGGCCACGGCGCGGCCGAGGTGCGCGAAGCCATCGTGGACCAGGTCAACACGGGCCTTCTGCACAACTACTGTTTCCCCAGCGAGGAGCGCGCGCAACTCGCCGAGACGCTTGCCGGCCTCGCGCCGGAGGGGTTGCGGAAGGTGTTCCTGCTCACGACCGGCTCCGAGGCGACCGAGTGCGCCATCAAGCTCAGCCGTGCGCACGGGTTGAAAGCCGGCGGCAAGAAAAAAATCGGCATCGTCGGCTTCGAGCGGGGCTTCCACGGCCGCACGCTTGGCGCGCAACAGGCCGGCGGCATGGCGGGGCAGAAGTCATGGATCGTGAACCTCGACCCGGCCATCGTGAACATGCCGTTTCCCGACGGCTACTGGACCGAGGACACGCGGTTCGAGGGCTTTCTCGAAACGCTCGACCGCGCCGGGCTTCAGGCTGAGAACATCGCCGGCGTGATGATGGAGACGTATCAGGGTGTCGGGCCGGATTTCGCCCCGGTTGAGTATATCCGCCGCCTCGCGGATTGGTGCCGTGCCCACGGCGTCGTGCTCGTGTTCGACGAAGTCCAGGCGGGCTTCGGGCGCACGGGGCGGTTTTGGGGCTTCGAGCATTACGGCGTCACGCCCGACCTCATCTGCTGCGGCAAGGGCATCAGCAGCTCGCTTCCGCTTTCAGCCGTCATCGGGCGGGAGTCCATCATGGACCAATTCCCGCCCGGCTCGATGACCAGCACGCACACGGGCAACCCCGTCTGCTGCGCCGCGGCGATGGCGAGCGTGAAGAAAATTCTCGAGCAGAAGCTCACCGAGAACGCCGCCGCACTCGGGCCGGTTCTGCTCGCGGGCCTCCGCGCGATTCAGTCGCGTCACGCCGAAGTCGTCGGGCACGTCTCCGCGCGCGGACTCGTTGCCGGCCTCCAAACCGTGAAGCGTGGCCGCAAGGAACCCGACCACGACCTCGCGCACGCGATCATCGGGCGCTGCGTGTGGAAGGGATTGCTGCTGTTCGCGCCCGTCGGCGCGTGGGGGCAGACCGTGAAGATTTCGCCGCCGCTCACGATCACACGCGACGCGCTGGAGGAAGGGCTCGCCGTGCTGGGTGAATCGACGGACGAAGCCGTCGCGGCGATGAAGTGAGACCTCCGCAAAACGTGCAGCGTCGAGGCTGCGCCTCGACGGACCATGCCAGATTCCCCGGAAAGTCCGGCCACAGGCCGGACACTACACCGGCGCAGGATGGGTATTGCGCGGTCTCGACGTGATTCCGAGGCGCCGGGCGGCGTCCGGCGTTCCGCTACTCGAAGTCGTAGACCACCACCTTCGTGCAGTTCGGCTTGAAGGCCTTCTCCACAAACTCCATGTGCAGCGGGTGCACTTGGTAAACGTCCTGCGCCTGCGGGTCGGTGAAGACCACGTTCAGCGCCACCTGGTAGCTCTGCTCCACCACGGGCCGGTGGCTTGGCGCCATCCTGCCCACGTGGAAGTGCACGATGCCGGGAATCGGCGCGAGCCACTTCGTGGCGCCGGCGATCAGTTCATCGGCCGCGTCCGGCTTGGCCGGGTCCGTCCAAAAGATGACGACATGCGAAAACATGGCGCGGAGCGTAGGCACCGCCCACGCACCGGGCAAATGGATTCTCGAGCCGCCGCACGCGCCGTGGGAGCTCGATTTGCAGCTTGCGCTCCGGCTTTGGCCGGGCTTCTTTTCGGGCGAACGCTCAACCCGCCCCGACCATGCCGCTGCACCTCACCCCGATTTCACGCCGCAACTTCCTTCGCCGCGCCGCGCTTGCCGCGGGTGCGCTCGTGTCCGTCCGCGAGTTGGCCGCGGCGGATGCAGGCGACGGGTCGCGCTGGGCGCTGCTCTCGGACACGCACGTGGCGGCGGACGCCGCGGCCATTTCGCGCGAGGCGAACATGGCGGCGAATCTAAGCTCCACGGTCAGGCAGGTGCTTGCCGGCGATCCACCCGCGGCCGTGTTCATCAACGGCGACTGCGCGCTCAAGGCCGGATTCCCCGACGACTACAAGACGCTCACCGCTCTCCTGAAGCCGCTGGTCGAGGCGCGGCTGCCCGTGCACATGACGCTCGGCAACCATGACGACCGCGGGAATTTCTCCAGCGCGCTCGCGGCGTCAAAGGACGGCGCGCGCGCCGTGGAAGGCCGCCACGTCTCGATCGTGAAGTCCGCGCACGCAAACTGGTTCCTGCTCGATTCGCTCGACCAAGTTGACAAGACGCCCGGCAAGCTCGAGAAGCCCCAGCGCGAGTGGCTCGCGCGCGCGCTCGATGAGCACAAGGACAAGCCCGCGCTTGTCATGGTCCATCACGACCCCGGCTTGCGACCGGACCAGAAATCCTTCGGCCTGCTCGACACCGCGGAGCTTTACGAAATCCTCGTCCCGCGCCGGCACGTGAAAGCGCTGCTCTTCGGCCACACGCATCGCTGGCAACTCGACGAGCGCGACGGCTTGCACCTCATCAACCTCCCGGCCGTTTCCTACGCGTTCAACAAGGCGCAGCCGACCGGTTGGGTGGACTGCCGCCTCACCGCAACGGGCGCGACGCTCGAGTTGCGCGCGCATGACGCCCGGCACGAGGCGCACGCCCAAAAAACCCAGTTGAAGTGGCGCGCCTGACGCGGGTCCTTTCCGAGTCGCAACACGGACCCCACCACTGATGGCCTGGCGCATCGAACAAAGCGTCGTCCGCGGAGAAATCGACAACCGCGTCTGCGGCATCGTCACCGGGCGGTTGTGGCTGCACGGCCAGCCCGACCCGCTGCAACTTGAACTCAGCGGCAACGCCTGCGCCGACCTCGCAGGTTGCCTGTTGACGTTTGAGAACCCGGCCAAAACCTACGCGCTGCCGAAGGACGCCCGCATCGCCCCGACGCAGCGCGGCTCCATCGGCGACCTCACGGCCTCGCGCAAGGTGAAGCTGCCCGAAGATCTCGACGACGAGTCGGGCCGGTGCCCGCAACCCGAGCGCGTCGCCAACTTTCTGTTCCTCGAGTGGTTCAGCGAGACCAACGGGCGCGTGGTGATCGAGAGCCCGGACTTCAAACTTACGATTTCGACGCCCGCATGGAAGCTCACGCCCGAACTCGAGAAACAGCGGCAGGGCAGTGCCGAGGCGGCCTTCAAAGGTTTCATGGAGAAGGTCACCGAGGCGCTCGAACGCGCCCGGCACGAACCGCCCGAGGACAAGGAGTGGGACGAATTCGACTACGAGAAGCTCATGCGGGAAAGCGACGCCCGCACGGACAAGGTGATGGAGTTGATGGACAAGTATCGCGACCATCCCGACCGCGAGAAAATCATCGCGCGCGAGATGGGCTGGGAGAAACTCGAGGAAGCCCTCGAAGCCCGCGAGCGCGCCGAGTCCGAGGGGGCCGCGAACTCGGACCCGGACGACGACGAACCGCTGTTCGAGGCGGCGGACGCCTCCGAGGTCGATGAACTCAAGCCCGACCCGCAAACCGAGGGCGTGGACTGGGTGCGCGAAGAGGACGGAGGCGTGTCGCACCCGCTCTCGCTCCGCGCCTTCAACAGCAGCATGGACCTGTGGGACAAGTGCGACGACCTCGACGTCGCCGATGGGGACGACGCGGACCTCGCCGACCTGATCACCAGCTTCCAGATCACGAGCGCGAAGTTGTCCGGCGCCCTCGACAGCCTCGCCTACGGGCGCGACACCAGCGATGCGCCGTTCGTCGTCGCAAGGCTCAAGCGCGCCCTCGGCCACCTCCACAGCGCCCAAGCCGCGCTCATCCAAGTCGAGGGCAAGAAGCTTCTGCCCGACGAACTCTGCGTCTCGACGCGGCGCGAGCTGTTCGAGATTCGCGAGGAAATCCTCCGGCTCATGGGCGAATTCCGGCGGTCAAGCTGAACGGCGACCCGCGACGCAACCGCACCGACACCTCGACCCGACGACGGCATGGACACGCGCGAGGCCTTCATCGCCCTGAACCTCATCGAACGCGTCGGCCCGGTGCGTGTGCGCCAGTTGCTCGACCATTTCGGCGAGGCACCGGCGATTCTCCGCGCGTCCAAGTCCGCGTTGCAGCAGGTGCGGGGCATCGGCGAGGACACCGCCGAGTCCATCGCGGGTTGGGAAAAGACCACCGACCTTTCGGGCGAGCTCAAGCGCATCGCCGACTCCGGCTGCTCGGTACTCATCCAATCCGACCCCGGATACCCGGAACTGCTGCGGCACATTTACGACCCGCCCATCGTGCTCTACGTGAAGGGCGCGCTCACGGGGAATGACAAGAACGCCGTTGCCATCGTGGGCTCGCGGCAGACGACGCCGTATGGGCTCGAGACGTCCCGAAAGCTCGCCTACCAGCTCGCCTACGTGGGCGTCACCGTCGTGAGCGGCGGCGCGCGCGGCATCGACACGGCGGCGCATCAGGGCGCGCTCGCGGCGAAGGGCCGAACCGTCGCCGTGCTCGGCACCGGCATCAACCTCGTGTTCCCGGCGGAGAACGCGGAACTCTTTGAACGCATTGCATCGAACGGCGCCGTGATCTCCCAGTTTCCGTTCAACCGCCCGGCGGACAAGCAGTCGTTCCCCATCCGCAACCGCATCGTCGCAGGCATGACGCTCGGCACCGTCGTCGTCGAGGCGAACCTCACCAGCGGCGCGCTCATCACCGCAAACATGGCGGTGGACTGCGGACGGCAGGTCTTCGCCGTGCCCGGGCGCATCGACTCGCCTCGCAGCAAGGGCTGCCACGAACTGATCAAGAAAGGCGCGAAGTTGTGCGAAGGCGCCGACGACATCCTGGGCGAGTTCGAGTATCTCTTCCCCGCAAGCAACCGGCCGCCCTCGACCGCCGAGACGGGAACCCTGCCGGCGCTCACCCTTTCCGACCACGAGCAGAAAATCTACGCCGCACTCGACAAGGAGGAGCGCAGCATCGACGAAGTCATCTGGAAGAGCGGCCTGCCCGCGTCCGCAGTTTCGGTCGGCTTGCTGGGCCTCGAAATGAAACGCCTCGTGAAACAACTCCCCGGAAAGATGTTCGTGCGGAACGTCTGAGTGCTCCAGTCCGGGCGCTCATTGCCGCTTCGTCCGTTGTTCCGTGTCCCCGATTGGCGGAGGCTTGGACGTCCTGGACTCCGCGAGCTGGCCGAGCCGTTGCCAGAGCTTCGTGCCTTCAACCTGAATCGCCGTGTCGGCGCCGATGCGGTCGTCCGCAAGCCACTCGAGTAGCTTTGCGCCGGAGATCGGGCCGTATTGCTTCTGGTCGGCGCCGATGACGCGATAGCGGACCGCCCTGTCGACACGGCGCGCAAGCAGCGCGACGCGCTCGGCGGGCGACATCGATTTCAAATCGCGCGCGGTCTGGCGTGCCTGGCTCGCGGCTTCGCGCGCGTCGCGCACCGTCTCCTTGACCTCGGCGGCGAGTGCCTTCGCGGACTCCCAAGCGGGGCGGAACTCGCGATGCTTCAGGTCCGTGAGCAGCTCCTTCGCCGCGACCGAGGTTCGCTGCACGTCTCCTGCGAGTTCGCCGATCTTTGACTCGGGGAACTTGATTGCGCCGATTTCAAAACTTGGCATCGGTGTGAGCGGTGCGAGCCCGGACATGCCCGCGGGTCCGGAGGCGGTTGATCCGACCGGGGCGTTTGTATCGGCCGCAGGCACCGGCGCGGCCACGGCAACCAAGCTCTCGTAGCCGTTGACAATGCGCTCGAGCCGTCCCGTGTGGGTGTCCACAAGCAGGCCGTGGATCGGGATCTTTGGCCCAATCAACGGGCTGTTGCGAATGGTATCGCAGGCCTTCATGACATTCTGGCGCTCGCTGGCGAAGAGGCCGAAGAAATCGACAAGGTCGTCCGGCAGCTTCGAGCGCTCGACGCCAAGCGCCTTGAAACGGTCGGTGAGCGAAAGCACGGTGGACTTGCACACGAGGCAGTCCGTGTGGCCGATGACGGCAATCTCCCTCGCGCCCTTGATGGCGCAGGCGAGCGCGAGCGAACGCATCATCGCGCTCGTCGTTCCGAAGATGATGTTGCCAGAGTTGCGCAGCCAGATGAACTCTGACTCGGGGATTCCCAGCACGTCCGGGAACAGGTGGTTGAGCCGCGCGTCGATGCACGTCAGCGCCGCAAGCGGGAGTGAGTCGCGCGATTGCTGCGTGTCGAGCAGCGGCGCCTTGTGGTCCGTGCCGAGCCGATGGTTCGCGGCGAGGATGGCGTCGAGCAGTGGCATGGGGTGCGGACTCGTTTCGACTCAGCCCGGCTGACGCGGCCTCGCACCGTTGCGATCAGGCTGCGGCAGCGTCGCCCGGCTTGGCGCGCTTGTCCACCCGGCTGAGGTCGATGTCCGAAAACGGGTTGTTCGAAAACCCGGCGAGTTTCGGCGCGACTGTCATGGATTTGGGCGACGGCGCCACGTCACCCGAAGCCACGGTGGCGCTTCCCGGGGCGGCCTGGGCCGCAGGCGCGTGGTTGGGTTGGCCTTCGCCCGGGTGCTTGGCCCGCTTGTTCCGCGGATGCGGGCTCAACATCACATTGATGCTTTTGCCGACAAGCTTCGGCGTCGAGTCGGGGTGCGCCCACGGCGCGGCGTTGGTGATGAACTTGTTCACGACCTGGAAGCCAAATTCCGTGTGCGCCATCTCTCGCCCGCGAAAACGCAGCGCGAGCTTCACCTTCATGTCCTCGCAAAGGAAATCCACCGCATGGGAAAACTTCACGCCGAAGTCGTGCGGGTCGATGTTCGCGCTGAGCTGGATTTCCTTCACCTTGCCCGCGTGGTGATGCTTCTTGGACTCCTTTTCCTTCTTGGCGATTTCGTAGCGATACTTGCCGAAGTCCACCACCTTGCAAACGGGCGGCTGCGCGGTCGCAGCGATCTCGACCAAGTCCACTCCGTGCCGGCGCGCCTGGGCAAGCGCGTCGTTCAGGCTCATCACGCCCAGTTGATGGCCGTCGGGGCCAATGACGCGGACTTCACGGGCACGAATCTTTCCGTTGATCCTGATGAATGGAGTGCCGGACGAGGAACCGCGGGAGGGGAAGGGGCGACTCAAGACGCCCTCTTCAGTTGAAGGTTATCCATGTAGCGTATCGACGGTCTGCTGACGGGCGGCTGTCATGACAGGTTGACTAATACGGCCAAATCCTCGCGCGGCGCAAGCCAAATGTCGGCGCGGGTCTTGTCGCATTGCGGGTATGGACGCCTCACGGCCACGGCTGTATTCAGCGCCGGTTCAGCGCATGTTTCAACGAGGCGAGGCATCGCGCGTTCTCCGCGGGAGTGCCGATCGTGATGCGCAGCCACTCGGGCAGCTTGTAAATGCCCATCGGCCGGGTGATGACGCCCTCGCGCTGCATCGCCTCGAAGGCCCTTTGCCCGTCGCCCACGCGCGCGAGAATGAAATTCGCCGCGGACGGGAGGAACTCGATGCCTGCCTGCGCGAGTTCTCGCTCGAAAAAGCGCAGGCCCGACGCATTGTTGCGGCGCGTTCGCGCCACGTGTTCGTTATCGTCCAACGCCGCGAGCGCGCCGGCTTGCGCCGCAGCGTTGACGTTGAACGGCTGGCGGATTTTTTCGAGCGCGGCAATCACGTCCGGATTCCCGATGCCGTATCCAATGCGCGTGCCCGCCAGCCCGTAAATCTTGGAGAACGTCCGCGTGAGCAGGAGATTCGGTCGGTCGCCCCGCCGCACGAATGGCAGCAAATCTTGTGGCGCTTCGAGGAACTCGATGTAGGCCTCGTCCATCACGAGCAGCACGTGCGCGGGCAGTTCCTCGATGAGGCGCAACACGTCGGCCGCGGGCGCGAGCGTGCCGGTCGGGTTGTTCGGGTTCGCCACGAACATCACGCGCGTCTGCGCCGTGACCGCGCCGAGCATTGCGGGCAGGTCGTGGCCGAATTGCCGCGCCGGCACATTCACCAATTCCGCGCCGCAAAGCCGGGTGACGATCGGATACACCGCGAAGCAATAGTCCGACACGACCACTTCCGCGCCCGGCGCCATCAGCGCGTGCCCGACGAACTCGAGTATCTCGTTGGAGCCATTGCCCAGCACGAGGCTCGCGGGCTCGACGCCGAGCGACGTGGCGAGCTTGCGCTTGAGGTGATACGCGTTGCCATCGGGATACAGGTGCAGTTGGCCGGCGGCCTTCTGCATCGCCGCGACCGCGCGCGGGGACGGCCCGAGCGGATTCTCATTCGACGCGAGCTTGATGATGCCATCGGCCTGCAAGCCCAGCTCGCGCGCCACCTCGTCAATCGGCCGGCCCGGCTGATACACCGGCAGTGACTCGAGCGACGGATTGAAGGTGAGAGAATGCCCTTTCATCGGTCGTCTGCCGCCCGGAGCAAAGCACCGGGAAGGTTCGAATTGAAGTGGAAAGTCGGCAATCGCGGGGCGGGGCGAGGGATGCGGAAGCGCGCGTTCGTCCCGGTCTTCACGCCCCACGTCCTGTCTTTGCGTCCTTGCCCCTTTGCGTCAAAGTCCCGCCTGTGCGTGCCTGCATCATCTTCAATCCCTCGGCCCGGGGCGACAAGGCGCGTCACTTCCTGCGTCACGTGCGCGACTTCAGCGGTGACGCCGTGTTGAAGCCCACCGACGCCGCGGGTCACGGCCGGGCGCTCGCCGCCCAAGCCGTCGAGGAAGGCTTCGACACACTCGTCGCGGCCGGCGGCGATGGCACGGTCAACGAAGTCCTCAACGGCATCAGCGACGCGCCGGATGGCTTCGCGCGAGCGCGCCTCGCCGTGCTACCGCTCGGCACGGTGAACGTATTCGCCCGCGAACTCGCGCTGCCACTCAAGCTCGCGCCCGCGTGGCAGGCGATCCGTGCGGGACGCGGGCGCGCCGTGGACTTGCCGTCCGCTGAATTCACCACAGGCGGCAAGCCGCGGCGCCGCTACTTCGCTCAGATGGCGGGCGCGGGACTCGACTCCCGGGCCATCGAACTCGTGGATTGGGAACACAAGAAACGCGTCGCGCAACTCGCCTACGTCATCGCCGGAATCCGCGCCTTGCGCGGACCATTGCCCGAAGTGGGGTGCGAGTGCGCCACCGGCGACTCGGCATCCGGCCGGCAAGTGCTCATCGGCAACGGACGATTCTACGGCGGCCCGCTGCCAGTCTTTCACCGCGCCCGGCTCGACGACGGCTTGCTCGACGTGTGCGTGTTCCCGCGCGCCACCGTCGGCACCGTGCTGCGCTACGCGGCGGGCTACATCACGCGCCGTGTTTTCCCGCCACGCGACATGAGTTACTTCCAAGCGGCGTCACTGACCCTGACGAGCACGGCGCGCACGAGCTTTCAGCTTGAGGGCGACGTGGCGGGCGAATTGCCGGTGACATTCCGCGTGGTGCCCGGAGCGCTTCGGGTGATCGTGAAATGAGATGGACTTCACGGCCGCGCCTCTCGCAGCGCCGACTCGATGCGTGGCCGGACTTCCTCCATCGCCGCGCCGAGTTCCTCAACCATCTCGGGGATGAGCTCGGCCGTCTTCGAGCGCGCAAGCCCTTCGAGCTGGCGGGCCAGGTCGAACACCGCGCTCGCGCCGACGTGGTTCGCCGCGGACTTGAGCGCGTGCGCGGACTTCTCCACGGCGGGCAGGTCGCCCTGCGGCACGGCGGCGCGCACCTCGGCGAAGCGCGCGGGCGCGTAATCAAGGTAGATCGCGAGCATGTCCGCCGCGAGTATCGCGCCGCCGATC
Organism: Verrucomicrobiota bacterium; assembly: GCA_016871675.1. NCBI lineage: Bacteria > Pseudomonadati > Verrucomicrobiota > Verrucomicrobiota bacterium. Next base: position 28,920 of record VHCN01000024.1, on the reverse strand, counting down.
TTGTGCAACCGCTCGAGCGCGGCGGGGTCAAGACCGTTGGAGTGGTTCATGCTCGGCGAGGATGCCTTCGGAAACGGTAGCCATCGGGGTCGAAGTTCCAAGCGCCAACTTCTCACTCGCCCCGCCCCGGGCGTTTGCCCAATATCACCGCTCTATGTCGCGGCGACAGTATCCGTTCCACCTCATCGAGCCGAAGTGGCAGCAGCACTGGCTCGGGGAGCAGACCTTTCGCGCCTTCAATCCGGGCGATGAAATCCCGACAGATCATCCTTTCGCCCAGCGGCATCAGCTCTCCGGCAAAGTCACCGCGGCGCACCTGCCCCGGAAGTATTACATCCTCGACATGTTCCCGTATCCGAGCGGCGCGGGATTGCACGTCGGACATCCGGAAGGTTACACTGCCACGGACATCCTCGCCCGCTACCGGCGCGCGCGCGGCTGGCACGTGCTGCATCCGATGGGCTGGGACGCCTTTGGCCTGCCCGCCGAGCAATACGCGGTGAAGACCGGCCAGCACCCGCGCCAGACCACGGTCGAGAACATCGCCACCTTCAAGCGGCAGATTCAATCGCTCGGCTTCAGCTACGACTGGTCGCGCGAAGTGGACACGACCGACCCGGATTACTTCCGCTGGACGCAGTGGATTTTTTTGCAGCTCTACAACGCGTGGTTCAACCCGGAGACGAACAGGGCCGAGCCAATCCGCCTGCTGAAGTATCCGGCGACCTGCGACACCGAGGCGGAGCAACGGGCCTTCCGCGACTCCAAGCGCCTCGCCTACGTGAGCGAGCAGCCCGTCTGGTGGTGCGAGGAACTCGGCACCGTGCTGGCGAACGAGGAGGTCGTGGACGGCAAAAGCGAAGTCGGCGGCTATCCCGTCACGCGCAAACCGATGCGCCAATGGATGCTCCGCATCACGGCTTACGCGGAAAAGCTGCTGGGCGACCTCGACACCATCGAGTGGAGCGATTCGCTCAAGGAGATGCAGCGGAACTGGATTGGGCGGAGCGAGGGAGCGGAAGTGGACTTTGCGATTGCCGATTGCCGACCGCCGCTTGCCGATTCCAAAATCCGCGTCTTCACTACGCGGCCTGACACTCTGTTCGGCGCGACCTACATGGTGATTTCGCCGGAGCACAAACTGGTGGACCTCATCACGACGCCCGAGCAACGCGCGGCGGTCCATGCCTACAAGACCGAAGTCGCCAAGAAGTCCGACCTCGAACGCACCGAACTGGCGAAGGAGAAGACCGGCGTCTTCACCGGCGCGCATGCCATCAACCCGGTGACCGGCGACAAGATCCCCGTCTGGATCGCCGACTACGTTCTCGCCAGCTACGGCACGGGCGCGATCATGGCCGTGCCGGGGCACGACACGCGCGACCTGGAGTTCGCGCGGAAGTTCAGCCTGCCTGTCACGGTCGTCGTGCACGCCCCCGAAGGGAAGGAGTCCATCGGCTTCGTGGACGACGGCGTCGCGACCAACTCCGCGAACGCGGAGATTTCACTGAATGGCCTTCCCACGCCCGAAGCCAAGCGCAAAATCACCGGCTGGCTCGAAGCGAAAGGACTCGGCAAACACACCCTTAACTACAAGCTGCGTGACTGGCTTTTCAGCAGGCAGCGGTATTGGGGCGAGCCGTTTCCCATCATGTGGCGGCGCGACGCGAACGGCCGGCCTTATCACGAGGCGCTGCCCGGGAGCGCCCTGCCGTTGCTGCCGCCGGAACTCACCGACTACAAGCCCACCGCCACCGGCGAGCCGCCGCTCGCGCGAGCGGAGGAATGGGTAAACCTGCCGGGCGGCTCGACGCGCGAGACGAACACCATGCCGCAGTGGGCGGGCAGTTGCTGGTATTACCTTCGATTCCTCGACGCGAAGAACGACCGCATGTTCGTGAGCCTTGAAGCTGAACGTTACTGGATGGGCCCGACACAGGTCGAATCGTCCCAAGGTGGCAATGATACATCGGCCCCGGGCGCGTCCGCTCCCCCCGTAACCCCCGGCGTTGACTTGTATGTCGGCGGCACCGAGCACGCTGTGTTGCACCTGCTTTACGCGCGGTTCTGGCACAAGGTCCTGCACGACCTCGGCCACGTCTCCACGCCCGAGCCATTCTTCAAGCTCGTCAACCAAGGCATCATCCTCGGCGAAGACAACCAGAAGATGTCCAAGGCGCGCGGCAACGTGGTGAACCCCGACGACATGGTGCGGGAATTCGGCGCCGACGCGCTTCGCCTCTTCGAAATGTTCATGGGCCCGCTGGAGATGAGCAAGCCGTGGAGCACAAAGGGCGTCGAGGGCGTGTATCGCTTCCTCGGCCGCGTGTGGCGGCTCTTCGTGGATGAAAAGGCCGAGACCGCGTTCGAGCTGGCGGAGACGACTGCCGCCGGCCCGGACGCCGCGCTGCTGGACCTCATCACGCTCGACGACGCCATCGCCGGCGTGCAACCGTCGCGCGAGCAACTCAAGTCGCTGCATGCGTGTATCAAGAAGGTCAGCGAGGACCTCGACACGATGCGCTTCAACACCGCGATCAGCGCGATGATGGTCTTTGTAAACGAGGCCAACGCATGGCAGTCGCGCCCGCTGTCCGTGATGCGGCCGTTCTTGCAACTGCTCGCGCCCTTCGCGCCCCACCTCGCCGAGGAACTGTGGGCGCGGCTGCACGCGACGTTCGGCCAGCGCGCGCCGTCGCTGAGCTATGCACCGTGGCCCGCGTTCGACGCGTCGCTGCTCGTCGAGGACACCGTCGAGATTCCCGTGCAAGTGAACGGCAAGCTGCGCGACGTCATCCGCGTCGCCGCCGACGCGGACATCGCCACGATTGAAGCCGCCGCCCGCGCCGCCGGGAAGGTGACGCCGTTCCTCGAGGGCAGGACTCTGAAAAAGGTGATCGTGCCGGCGAAGCGAAACGTGGTGAGCCTCGTCGTGGTGTGACACCATGGATCTCGCCGCGGGCGGGCCGCTGCGACCCGCGTGGCTGCACGGGTCGGCCGTTGATCGCCGCCACCCGTAGACCGCCGCGTCCTCAACATGGTCCGCACGATGGACGACGCGGGCTTTGGCGCCTGCACCGTCACCGGCTCGTGCGAGGCCGTCTGCCCGAAGGACATTCCCCTGCACTTCATCGCGAAGATGAACCGCGATTGCGGCGTGGCACTTCTCAAGGGCGCGTAGCCGCGGGGGGTTCCCCTCCCGTGCGGTGCGGATTCACGGGTGTTGCGCCGGGCATGCGGGTGTGGTCTGATTCCCGCGCCAATCGCCACTAACTGAAACTCACGCCGCCATGACGGTGTTCGATCCCAAGCCATGAAATCCCGACTCACCTGCCTCTCGCTCGCCTTGTTCGCCGCCGCCTCACTGTCGTCGCGCGCTGAACTCCCGCCGGAGAAGCTCCTGCCCGCCGACACCATCGCCGTCTTCACCGTGCCCGACATGGACCGCGCCGGATCGCAGATCGGCGACTCGGCGATGAACCGGCTTTGGAAGGATCCTTCGATGAAGGCCTTCGCCGACAAGCTCGGCAACAAGTTCCGCGAGGATGTGCTCACCCCGATCGAGCGCGAGCTGGGCGTGAAGTTCGGCGATTATTCCGACCTCGCCCGCGGCCAGGTCACCATGGCCATCACCCAGAACGGCTGGAAGGGCGGCAAGGAAGGCAGCCCCGGAGCTGTCTTGATCGTGGATGCCAAGGGCCAGGCCGACGCGCTCAAGAAGACCATCGCGGACCTTCGCAAGAAATGGGCCGACGGCGGCAAGCAGATGAAGTCCGAGAAAATCCGCGACGCCGAGTTCACCATACTCGTCAACGCCGGCGAGGAACTCGGCAAGAGCCTCGACAAGGCCTTCCCCGGCGCGAAGGCCGCGCGCGAGGCGGCGGGCGGTGGCGCGGCCCCGGGCGCGAAGTCTGAATTGCTCATCGGCCAGTCCGGTTCCCTGCTCCTCATTGGCAACCGCCGCGGCGACCTCGAGAAAATCCTCGCGCGGCAGTCCGGCGGCTCGGCGCCCGCGCTCGGCGAACAGCCGTTGTATGAGGCGAATCACGCCGCCCATTTCCGCAACGCCACGATGTATGGTTGGGTCAACGCCCGCACGCTGGTCGAACTCCTCACCAAGGCCATCACGGACCGCGTGCCCGCGGACGACGCGAACCCGCTCGGACTCCAGCCGCAGAACGCAATCACCGCGCTCGGCTTTGCGGGCCTCCGCACCGTGGCCTTCAACCTCAACCAGTCCAAGGAAGGCACGTTTGTGCAGTTCTTCCTCGGCGTGCCCGAGGCCGAGCGCCGCGGGCTTATCAAGCTGCTCGTCGTGGACAGGAAGGACGCCGCCCCGCCTGCGTTTGTGCCGGGCGACGTGACCAAGTTCGCGCGAATCCGCCTCGACGGCCAGAAGTTCTGGGCCACCATCGAGGAGATGGTGAATGAACTCAGCCCGCAACTCGGCGCCCTCATGCAGCTTGGCGTTGCGAACGCCGGCAAGGACAAGGACCCGAACTTCGACTTCAAGAAAAACGTCATCGGCAACCTCGGCACGGACATCCTCATGCTGCAAAAGGCCCCGCGCAGCGCGAAGCTTGCGGACCTCGACAGTCCGCCGCAGATCTTCCTCATCGGTTCTCCCAAGCCGGAGGAACTCAGTTCCGCCCTCCGCACCGCGGTCGGGTCGTTTACCGAGATGAAGGAGCGCGAGCTGCTCGGCCGCAAGGTGTATTCCGTGGAATTGCCCGCGCAATTCGGCCCCGACGGCAAGCCGGTGCAACGGAGCCTCACGTTCGCCGCGAGCGGCGGCTATCTCGCCGTCACGTTCGACACGCCGATGCTCGAGGATTACCTGCGCAGCAGCGAGTCGAAGCTCCGCCCGCTCTCCGAGACCGGCGGCCTCGCGGACGCCGCGCAAATGGTCGGCGGCACCGGCACAGGTTGGTTCGGATACGAGAACGAGTCCGAAACGCTTCGCATCCTCATGGACGCCCTCAAGCAGGATCCTGATTACCTCTCGAAGATGTTCTCCGTGCCCGGCGTGCCGCTGCCCGCCGCGGGCGCGAAAGGATTCAAGGACTGGTTCGACTTCACGCTCCTGCCGACGTTCGACAAGGTCGCGAAGTATTTCCACTTCACGGTGCAGTCCGCGAACGCCGACGCCACGGGCATCAGCTTCAAGACGTTTGTGCCCACGCCCCCGGGCGTGAAGTAGTTCGCGATGCGACGCGGGCCTCGGCGAACCGGGCCACCCCGAACTGCATCGCGAAGCTGCGTCCATGAAGTCCTCCCTTCTCCGCTGGACCGCCGTGCCTTTCGGGGCGGCCCTCGCGCTGCGCGCCTTCGCGGGGGGGCCGCACTCCGAGATCACGCAAGCCGCGCTCGACGTGCCCGGCACGAACCACGCGCTCAAGCCGGCAGCGGGAATCTAGCGGTCAGCCCGCGCACCCGCGCGCGGACGTTGTGCGCCGTCTCGGCGTTCTTGATGTCGAGCAGCACCTCGGAAATCATGTCGGCGATCGCGCCCATCTCGGGTTCCTTCATGCCGCGAGTCGTCACTGCGGGCGAGCCAAGCCGCACCCCGCTGGCCTGGAACGGCGAGCGCGTCTCGAACGGGATCGTGTTCTTGTTCACCGTGATCCCCGCCGCGTCGAGGGCGAGCTGGCATTCCTTGCCGGTGAGACCGCGCGCGCCGACATCCACGAGCATGAGATGATTGTCCGTGCCGCCGCTCACGAGGCGGAAGCCGTTGCGTTTCATCCCCTCGGCCAGCGCCTTCGCGTTCTTCGCGAGCTGCGCTTGATAGTCCTTGAACGCGGGCTCCAAGGCCTCCTTCAGGCACACGGCCTTGGCGGCGATGACGTGCATGAGCGGGCCGCCCTGGATTCCGGGGAAGGCCTGCGAGTCAATCTCCTTGGCGAACTTCGCCCTGCACATCACAAGGCCGCCGCGCGGGCCGCGAAGCGTCTTGTGCGTCGTGGTCGTGACGAAGTCCGCATGCCCGACGGGGCTCGGGTGAAGGCCCGCGGCGACGAGTCCCGCGATGTGCGCGATGTCGGCGAGGAGATACGCGCCCGCTTCGCGCGCGATCGCGCCCATGCGCTCGAAGTCGATGATGCGGGGATACGCGCTCGCGCCCACGGTGATCATGCGCGGCTTGTGCTCGCGCGCCATCGCGGCGAGCTGGTCGTAGTCGATGCGCTCATCGTCCTTGCGCACGCCGTAGTGGACGATCTCGAAGAAGCGGCCGGAGAAGTTCGCCTTGTTGCCGTGCGTGAGATGACCGCCGTGCGAGAGGTCCATCGTGAGCATCTTGTCGCCGGGCTTCAGCACGGCGAAATAGCACGCCATGTTCGCGCCCGAGCCGGAGTGCGGCTGCACGTTGGCGTGCTCGGCGCCGAAGAGCTGTTTCGCGCGGTCGATGGCGAGCTGCTCGACGATGTCCACAAACTCGCAGCCGCCATACCACCGTTTTCCGGGGTAACCCTCGGCGTATTTGTTGGTGAGCACCGAGCCCTGGGCCTCCATCACGGCGCCGCTCACGAAATTCTCGCTCGCGATGAGCTCGATGTTCTCGGACTGGCGCTTGCGCTCGAGCGCGATGGCGTCGGCGGTCTCGGGATCCACGCGCGCGACCTTCGACCCGCCCGCGGCGCAGGCGGATTCCATCTTGCCCACGCGCCGCCCGTGGCGCCCGCCCTCGAACTGGGCGGCAAGGAACGCATCGACAATCTTCAGCGCGAGGTCGGGCGGCGTGAACTTCTGCCCGAGGCACAGGATGTTCGCGTCGTTGTGCTGGCGCGCGAGCGCGGCCATCTTTTCGTCGAACACAAGCGCGGCTCGGACCCCGGCGACCTTGTTGGCCGTGATGCTCATCCCGACGCCGGTCGTGCAGACGAGCAGCCCGAGGTCGGCCTTGTGCGCGGCGACGCTGCCCGCGACCGCGTGCGCGAAGTCCGGGTAATCGGAGGACCCGGTCGCGTTCGTGCCGAAGTCCACGACGGTGCGCCCGGATTGCTGGAGGTGCGCGCGGATGGCGTTCTTCAACTCGAATCCGCCGTGGTCGGCCCCGAGCGCGATGGTGGCGGCCCTGGCTGCGCCCGCGGCTTCGGCTGCGGGCCCGTCTGCTTGCTCGAGGTATTTCAACATGGATTGGATGCCTTGCTCGATCTGGTCGCGGCAGTTCAAGTAGACCTCGTAACTGCCGCCGATGGGGTCTGAAATGTCCTTCTCAAAAAAATCCAGCGTCTCGTCGAACTCGCGGAGCAGGAGCGTCTTCTCCATCGCCTGCGGATACAGCAGCGACACCGCCTCGACGTGCCCGCGGGTCATGCCGAAGATCAGGTCCGCGTCGCCGACCAGTTGCCCCGTGAGCATGCGGCTGCGGAAGCCCGACAGGTCGATCCCGATCTCGCGCAGCGCGCTCATCGCGTGTCCGCTGGCGGACTGGCCGTTGATCGCGCCGACGCCTGCCGAAATCACCCGAAATTGCTGGGCACGATTTCGCACCGCATGCCGGAAAATCCCCTCGGCCATCGGGCTGCGGCAGATGTTGCCGGTGCAAACGAACAGGATGGTCTTCATGCCCAACTGCGTGAAAAGACGTTGCGGCTGGGGCACTCAATCGTCAACGGCGAAATCCGGCGGAACGCCGCGTGAATCCGTGTTCAAAGTTCAACCTCCGCAGTGCGCGGACCCCATGCCCGGTCTCCGCGCACGTGCGGGGAGTTGAAGCCTGAACACCCCCCCCCGCCCGCCACGTCCGTTGTGCACCGCGATGAAGCAATCACCCGCCGATCTCTCCCGACGCGACGCATTCGCCACAGGCGCACTCGCCACGGCGGGACTTGCGCTGCTCAACGACGCCGTCGGCGCGGACAATCCCGCGGCCCATGTCGCGGACCGCGCGTCCGCCATCAAGATCACCGGGCTCAAGGCGTCGCGTGTCGGCACCAAGGCCTACATCAAGGTCGAAACCAGCCACGCCATCTTCGGCTGGGGCGAAGTCACCGGGCTCGAGCCGGAGATTTCCTGCCAGCTCGCGCGTTCGCTCTTCGAGTTGCTCGATGGCGAGAACCCGACACGCATCGAGCATCTCTGGCAGAAGATTTACCGGTCGCACCGCAACATCCGCGGCGGCTCCTTCCTCACGCACACGCTTTCGGCCATCGACGTCGCGCTGTGGGATATCGCGGGCAAGCTGCACGGCGTCCCCGTGTATCGGCTGCTCGGCGGACGGTCGCGAGGCCAAGCTGAAGGGACTTTCGCGTGATGAAATACTCGCCATCTGCGCGATTTGTGAACGCAATCCCAGCATTCCCTCGCCGCAATATCATCAAGACGGGAACGCCGTGCTGATGCGCCAAGTGCAACGCGGGGTTCACACAAACTTCGTCACGCCCGGCACGGCGACGGGGGACTTCGGCGGGTTCGAGTCCCACGTCCAGCCGTCAGGTGAGAGGTTCTCCTTGGAGTTCATCGCCTGTTCCCACGTGATTTGCTGGCCGGTGTAGGTGGCCATGCGGCCCATGATGGCCATGAGCGTGCTCTTGCACATGTAGTCGCCGTTGTTGATGGGCTGGCCCTTGCGGATGCTCGCGAAGAGTTCGTCGTGCTCGGTCTGGTAGATGTTGTTCTTCGGGCCGTCGTAGGCCCAGCGGTCGCCGGTTTCGAGAACCAGCCCGCGGTCGCGCTCGGCGAGTTTCGCGATGCCCTTCTCGCCGGCGACGTGGACGGAGATGTCGCCGCGCAGCCCGCTTTGCTGGCGGCAATAGGCGTGCAGGCGCGTGCCGTTGGCCCATTCGTAGATGACGGCGTGGTGGTCGTAGATGTTGCCGAAGTCCGGCCCGGTGCGTTGGGCGCGTCCGCCGATGCCGAGCGCGGTGGCGGGATACTCGCCGTTCATCACCCACGCGCACACGTCGAGCATGTGGACGTGCTGCTCGACGTTGAAGTCGCCGGACAGCCACGTGAAGTAATACCAGTTGCGAATCTGATATTGCATGTCGGTCTGGCCCGGCTCGCGTGGCTTGACCCAGATGGGGCCGCGGAAGTCGTTCGCCTGAAGCGTGCGCACCCTGCCGAGCGCGCCGTTGTGGATGCGCTTGATGATTTCCTGGAAGCCATACGAGTAGCGGATGCACAAGCCGCTGACGACGGCGAGCTTCTTGCGCCGCGCCTCCTCGCACGTGGCGAGCACGCTGCGCACGCCGGGCGCGTCCACCGCGACGGGCTTCTCGGCGAAGACGTGCTTGCCGGCGTCAACCGCGGCCTTGATGTGGATGGGCCGGAAGCCCGGCGGCGTGGTGAGCAGGACGACGTCGGATTTCTCGATGACCTTCTGGTAGGCGTCGAGGCCGGTGAACTGGTTCTCCTCCGGCACGGCGACCTTCGAGGCGATCTCCTGGTCCTTCTTCAGCGTTTCCAAGCTCAGCTTGATGCGGTCGGCGAAGGCGTCGCCCATCGCGACGAGCTTCACGTCCGAATCGGCATGAAGCGCCTGCGAAGCCGCGCCGGTGCCGCGTCCGCCGCAGCCGATGAGCCCGACGCGAAGCATGGCGGAATTGCCTTGCGCCTGAAGCCCGGGCGCCGCGGTCAGGGCGGCTGCGGCCGCGCCGGATGCTGCGATGAACTGTCGGCGCGAAACGGACGTGGTGGCGTAACCAACGGTTGAATTCATGGCAAATGCGGCAGTTCGATCATCAGGGCAGTGAAGGGAGGTTAGCGGCTTGGGCCCACCCCGCAAGGCGCGAGTGCGGGCCTTGACAACCAAGGCCGATGAGCAAAACCTCCCGACGCTGCGTCAAAGCACCGCAACCATCCATCACCACCATGAACACCCGCACGCTCATCGCCCTCGGCCTCGCGCTCACCGTCGCCACGCCCGCCGCCTTCGCGCAGAAGGACAAGAAAGCCAGCATCGGCAACTTCCCGTTCTGGCCCGCCATCAAGGCCAAGGCCGGCTCCAACTCCGGCCAATACGTCCCCGGCCTCAACGCGGTGCTCCAGCTCACCGACGAACAAATCCACAAGATTCACGAGGCCCGGCAGGAGACCCTCGGCTCGGACGAACTCAAGTCGCGGGCGACAAAGGTCAAGGACGCCAACGTGAGCGCCGCCGAGCGCGATGCCGCGAAGGCCGCGTTCGACAAGGCGCAAGCCGAGCTGACCGATCGCGTGGACCGCATCCTCACCGCCGAGCAGAAGGCGCTCATCGCGAAAATCGGCGCGACCCACGCCGAGGCGCGGACCGCCTTGCAGGATGAGTTTCAAAACCGCTTCGCGACGGTTGACAAGACCGATGCGGAGGCGCGGAAGAAAATCCAGGAAGAGTTCACCACAAAGCTCGATGCCGAGTTCCTCAACCGCATCAACAGCTACCTCACGCCCGCGCAACGCGCCGCCCGCGAGAAAGCCGCCGAGGAAGAAAAGGCCGCCGCCGCGAACGCGGTGAAGATCAAGAAGGACAAGTAACCGGCAGGTTTCAGTTTCAGTGCAAGGGGGCGCAGTTCGGCTGCGCCCTCTCTGCTTTCACACCGCAGGTTTGGGAACGAGAGTTTCACGCCTTCTCTGCCACCATGTGGTTGTGCAGGACGCCGATGCCTTCGATGGCGGCTTCCATCTTGTCGCCGGGTTTCAGGTAGGTGCCGGTGGTGTTGCCGACACCCGCGGGCGTGCCTGTCGAGATGATGTCGCCGGGTTCGAGGGTCACGATGGCGGAGACGAATTCGATGATGGCTGCGACGGAGAAGATCATCTGCGCGGTCGTGGCGTCCTGCCACGTCTTGCCGTTGACCTTGAGCGTGAGTTTCAGTTTCTGCGGGTCGGGGATGGCGTCGGACGAGGCCACGCACGGGCCGACGGGGCAGAACGTGTCGTGCCACTTGCCATGCTGCCAGTCGAAGAAGGAGTCCTTGTCGCGCTTTTCGCGGCCCGGATTGGGGCGGAACTTGCGGTCGGAAATGTCGTTCACCACCGTGTAGCCGGCGACAAACTTGAGCGCACCGGCCTCCTTCACGTGACGGCAGCGCCGGCCCATCACGACACCGAGTTCGCACTCCCAATCAATCGAGTTGGGCGACACCGCCGGGATGACGACAGCCGCGCCGGGGTGATTGAGCGTGGTGCTCACGGGCTTTTGGAAGAGATACGGAAACGTCTTCGCTCGCTCGGTCTCGCGGCCGCCTCCCTCCTTGATGTGCTCGTTGTAATTGCCGGCGAGCAGGATGATTTTCGGCGGGCGCGCGATGGGCGTGAGCAACTGCGCCTTCGCGACGGGAATCGCCACGCCGTCGGCCACCCCGCGATTGGCCGCAAGCCACGCGCCGAGCGCTCGTCCCGCATCGTGCAACGCGCCGCCGGGGAGCAGCGCGAGCAAATCGTCGCCCGCGGGCAGCGTGATCGGGCGATGCGTGCGGTCCTGATGGATGCGCGCCGCGGCGTCGAGAGGGACGATGTGCGAGTCCAGGAAAAAGCCGGCGCGCGAAGCGCCGCCTTCGGAGAAGCGGCAGAGTTTCATCCGCGGAGGATGAACGAATCGCGGCGCGGAGTCCACCCCGCGCGTCGCGGGCGCGTCAGCCGTGGCGGAAGGGCTTCGACAGTGTGAACGTGTTTGCCAGATGGCGCACTTCGCGGACACGCCCATCGTCCAGCAGCACCTCCACGATGTCGAAACGCGTCTTCACGCGCGGGTCGTCGAGCAGGCGCAGGTAGTCGAGCGCGGTCCTCGAGAGCCTGCGGCGCTTGGCGGCGTTCACGGCCGCGGCAGGGCGCGTCCACGACCCGCCCGAACGCGTCTTCACCTCCACGAACACGAGGCAGTCGCCTTCGCGGAACACGAGGTCGATTTCGCCGTGGTCGGACCGGAAGTTCGCGGTGAGAAACTTGAGCCCGAGGGATTGCAGGTGCGACCTGGCCGCGCGTTCGCCGAGCTCGCCGCGGCGCAAGTGCTCGGGTTGGTCGTCGCGGAACTTCGCCACGAGTCGTTTCAGCAGGTTCATGCGCGGCGAGCTCAAATCCACCCAGGCTGCGCCCCCTGCGTGCGCAGCGGCGCGAAACTCCTGCGGTGAATCGGGCACGGGCCGAGCGCGGCCAGCGCGGCAAGGTGCTGCGGCGTGCCGTAGCCTTTGTGCCCCGCGAATCCGTAGCCGGGGAATTCGCGGTCAAACTCGATCATCAACCGGTCGCGCGTGACCTTGGCCAGCACGCTTGCGGCCGCGATGGAGTAGCTGAGCGTGTCGCCCTTCACGATGGCCGTCTGCGGCCAGCCGAGCGCGGGCACTTCGAGCCCGTCCACGAGCGCGTGCGATGGCTGCAACGCCGCGAGCGACTCGCGCATCGCCCGGTGCGTCGCCTGGAGGATGTTGATGCTGTCGATGACGTCCACGTCGCACCGACGCACGGCGCTGCGCACCGCGCGGCTTGCAGAGATGAACTCGAAGAACCGCTCGCGCTGCGGCTCGGTGAGTTGCTTCGAGTCGTCCAGCCCGTCGAGTTCTGCCGGCAGCCCGCGCTCGACCCACTCGCGCGGCAGGATCACCGCCGCCGCGACGACGGGTCCCGCGAGAGGCCCGCGGCCCGCCTCGTCCACGCCCGCAATGTCCCCCGCCCCACTTCCAAGCAACGTGCTCTCGAAGTGAAACCGATCCGGCCCGGTGTGCCGACGCGCAGCGCTCACTGAATTCGCCCGGACGATAACCATCGGTGGCCCGTGTGGAATTCTTTTCTAGCCGCTCGCGACATGGCGCGTTAGAAACCACCCATGCTCCACTTGGTTCGAATCCTCGTCCTCATCGCAGGCAGCGCGGTCGCAGCGCAGCCACCGCGTCCCGCGCCGCAACCGGACCTGATTCTCCACCGCAGCAAGGTGATCACGCTCGACGCGCACTCGACGATCGCCGAGGCCATCGCGGTCTTGAACGGCCGCATCCTGCAGGTGGGAAGCAACCGGGACGTGCTTCGATTGCGCGGGCCGCTGACGAAAGTCGTGGACCTGCGCGGCCGCACGGTGATTCCCGGATTGATCGACTCGCACACGCATCCGACGGGCGCAAGCATGCACGAGTTCGACCACGCGCTGCCGGATTTCGAGAGGGTCGCCGATGTGCTCGACTACATCCGGGCGCGCGCGAAGGTGGTCAAGGAAGGCGACTGGATCGTCCTTCAGCAGGTGTTCATCACGCGCTTGCGCGAGCAGCGTTACCCGACACGGGCGGAACTCGACGCCGCGGCTCCGAAGCATCCTGTCGCGTTTCGAACCGGCCCCGATGCGTCGGTGAATTCGCTCGCGCTCAAGCTCAACAACATCGACCGCAACTTCAAGATTCCCGACGGCGTCCCCGGCAAGGTCGAGACCGACGCAGGCGGCGAGCCCACCGGGATTTTGCGGACGGCGGGAAACTACTTCAAGACGGGCAACACCGGCGCCCGGAATGCAACCGAGGAGGAGCGCACGGCGCGCTTGCTCGAGCTCTTCCGCGACTACAACGCCGTGGGGATCACGAGCATCGCCGACCGGTCGACGGGCATGGCCGACCTCGCGCGATACGAGAGGCTGCGGACCAACGGGCAGCTCACCGTGCGCGTCGCCTTGTCGCCGAACATCGCCACGCTCGGGCCGGTCGAGGACATTCAAAAGCGCATCCGCGAAGTCGGGAAGCACGCGTTGCGGGCGCCCGACCCGATGCTGCGCGTCATCGGCATCAAGACCTTCCTCGATGGTGGAATGCTCACGGGCAGCGCCTACATGCGGCAGCCGTGGGGCGTGAGCAGCATCTACTCCATCACCGATCCGCAGTATCGCGGCACATTGTTCATTCCAAAGGAGCGGCTGAAGCCCATCGTGCGCGCCGCCGTGGAAAGCGGCTTGCAGTTCACCGCGCACTCCGTCGGCGATGGCGCCGTCCACGCGCTGATCGAGGTCTACGACGAATTGGCGAAGGAAGGTCTGCCCGTGCGAGGGACGCGCGCGTGCATCACCCACTCAAACTTCATGAGCAAGGAGTCCGTGGAGACCGCGGCGCGGCTGGGAGTCGTAGTGGATGTCCAGCCAGCATGGCTCTACCTCGACACGCGCACGCTGGTGGCCCAGTTCGGATACGACCGGCTGCGCTACTTTCAACCGCTCCAGAGCATCTTTGCGGCGGGCGGCATCGCGGGCGGGGGCTCGGACCACATGCAAAAAGTCGGCTCATTCCGCAGCGTCAATCCTTACAGCCCGTTCTTGGGACTTCAAACCGCCATCACGCGCCGCGCGCGATGGCACGACGGACAACTTCATCCCGAGGAAGCGCTCACGCGGGAACAGGCGCTCCGGTTTTACACGTCGAACAACGCGTATCTCCTGTTCGCCGAGGAACGCACAGGCAGCATCGAAGCCGGCAAGGAAGCGGATCTGGCGGTCCTCGACACCGACGTGATGACCTGCCCCGAGCCCGCGATCGTGGCCACGCGAGTCCTGCAGACTTATCTCGCGGGCAGATTGGTGCACGACGCGCGCGAGCCGTAGCTCCCCGAGCGGGCGGCAATTCGAGCCGGACGATGCGTGGAGTCCGGTCTTTCTCGCGACGCACTCAGCCGGTCCGGCAATACGCCGCCAGCCCTTGCAGTCCGCCCTCGCGGCCGAAGCCGCTTTCCTTGTAGCCGCCGAAAGGACTCGTGGGATCAAACTTGTTGTAAGTGTTCGCCCACACCACGCCGGCGCGCAGCTTGTTGACCATCTTGAAAATCTTGCTGCCTTTGTCGGTCCACACGCCCGCGCTCAGGCCGTAGGGTGTGTTGTTCGCGCGCTCGAAGGCCTCCTCCGGCGTGCGGAACGTCATCACGCTCAGCACGGGGCCGAAGATTTCCTCCTGCGCCACGCGATGGCTCATGGTCACGCCGGTCAGGAAGCTCGGCGGGAACCAGTAGCCGCGCGCGGGCAGCGCGCAGCGCGATTGTTCGAGTCGCGCGCCCTCGGCCACGCCGCACTTCACGAGCGCGCGTATCTTGTCGAGCTGCGGCCGCGAGTTGATGGCGCCGATGTCCGTGTTCTTGTCGAGCGGGTTGCCGACGCGCAGCGTCTGGATGCGGTCGCGCAGTTTCTTGATGACGGCTGGGTAGGCGCCTTCCTGCACGAACAGGCGCGAGCCGGCGCAGCAGACGTGGCCCTGGTTGAAGTAAATGCCGGCGATGATGCCCTCGACGGCCTGGTCGAGCGGTGCGTCCTCGAAGAGGATGTTCGCGGCCTTGCCGCCGAGCTCGAGGGTGAGCTTCTTCTTCGTGCCCGCGACGGCCTGGGCAATTCGCTTTCCAACTTCCGTCGAACCGGTGAACGCGAGCTTGTCGATGTCCGGGTGATGGACGAGCGCCGCGCCTGTCTCTCCCGCGCCGGTGACGATGTTCACGACGCCGTCGGGCAACTCCGCCTCCTGAAAAACCTGCGCGAGCCGCATCGCGGTGATGCTCGTGGTCTCGGCGGGCTTGAGCACCACGGTGTTGCCGCACGCGAGGGCGGGCGCGATTTTCCACGCGGCCATCAGCAGCGGGAAGTTCCACGGGATGATCTGCGCCGCGACGCCGAGCGGGCGGACGTCCTCCGCCCGGCGGCCGGGGAACGCATACTTCAACTTGTCCGCCCAGCCCGCGTGGTAGAAGAAGTGCGCGGCGACGAGCGGCAGGTCCACGTCGCGCGATTCCTTGATGGGCTTGCCGCCGTCCATCGTTTCGAGCACGGCCAGCTCGCGCGACTTCTCCTGGATGATGCGCGCGATGCGGTAGAGAAACTTCCCGCGCTCTCGTCCCGGCATCCGGCTCCACACCTTGTCGTAAGCGCGGCGCGCGGACTGCACCGCGCGGTCCACGTCGGGCGTGTCAGCCTCGGCGATTTCGGTGAGTTTCTCCTCGGAGGCGGGGTTGACGGAGTCGAAGTAGCGGCCCGAATGGGGCGCGATGAACTTGCCGCCGATGAACAGCTCGTGCCTCGGCGCCACGGCGATGTATTTGAAGTCCTCGGGCGCCGGCGCGTAGTCCCACTTGGAGCCGAAGTTGAGCGCGCGCTCGCGCATGGGAACGACCGGGCGCGGCCCGGCCGGGGGCTTCGTGACGGCACCCGCGCGAAGTCGCACGGTTGCCGCCTTCGAGGTGCGTGCGCTTCTGGCTCTCAGCGTGGCTTTCATGGCATCGGTCGGGACGGTCCGGCGAGTTGAGTCGGGCGCGAGTCTGTTTGGTTTCGCCGCGGGGCGCAAGCGCGGGACTGAGGCGGGCTTCCCGGAATGCGGCGCCGCCAGAAACTGGCTTGCGCTCCGCGCTGAAGCGCGCCCTTGAAATCGCTCGACGACCCAAGCCTCGCGGACAGTCTTCCGCCGCACCACTGCAAGCGATGCGACGATGAGCGCCTCCGGTTCGAATCCAACCCCCGATGTGCTCATCATCGGCGCGGGGCCGACCGGCGCGGTGGCGGCGAAGCGCTTCGCCGAGGCGGGCATGAGCGTCGTGGTGCTGGAACAGGGCGACTGGCCCGATTACTCGAAGGCGCGCGCCGGTCACCCGGACTACAAAGTCACGGCCGGCAGCTATTGGGCGGCGAATCCGAATCGACGCAAGGCGCCTGCGGACTATCCCATCTCCGACACCGACTCCGACATCGGCGCGGTGCTCTACAATGCCGTCGGCGGCGGCACGGTGATCGCGCCGCTCATCTGCGAGACCGGCTGGCACCTGCTCGCCACCGCCACGATGGGCACTGACCCCGCGCGCTCCGTTCATCGCCGCGCTCGCGCTGCGCTGCGCGGAACACCTCGTCGAGGACCGGCGCAACCAGACGGTGGCAGCATGAACGCGATCAACCAGCACGGGGAGCGCACGCCGCCGGCGTGCCGTTTGCGGCGTCATGCCGCAAGCTTCGACACTCTCGATGGTCGAACTCGGAAAAGAGTGAGATTACGAAGCCGACGGCGTGACGCCCTCGGCTGCACGCGTGACGCGTGCGCTCCCCGGAACTCTGACAGAACTCCATGAACTTCGACCTGAACGAGCGCACGACGCTGGCCGGCCTGGCTGACGTGCTGATTCCTGCCAGTGAAGGATTCCTTTCTGCGAGCGCAGCCGGCGCGGCCGGTGAAGGACTCGACCAGTTACTCGCCGTGCGGCCCGACCTGGCAGCTGGGCTGAAAAAGATTTTGCAAAACGCGAAGGGCCGCAAACCCGGTGACGCGGTGAAGGAACTTCAGGCCGAAGACTCCGCAAGCTTCGGTGTGCTGGCAGAAGTGGTGCCCGGCGCCTACTTCATGAACCCGCAAGTCCGCGCCACGGTCGCCTTCAACGCGGCCGTGGCGAGTGCGACAAGTTCTTTGGTCGACGCTGACATATTCACGTCAGTCTGCATGGTTTCCGCGACGTGGTCAAACTTCACGGCAGCGAGAAGTAATCCGCGGCCTGGTAGTTGCCGTCCACGGTCTTGACGATTTGCATGAGGACGTCGTTGACGAGTGTGCTCGCGCCGAAGCGGAACAGGTCGGGCGTGAGCCAGTCGTCGCCGAGGGTTTCCTTGACCATGACGAGGTAGTGCAACGCCTGCTTGGCGGTGCGGATGCCGCCGGCGGGTTTCATGCCGATGCGCACACCGGTCGCGAAGAAGTGGTCGCGGATGGCTTCCAGCATCACGAGCGTGACGGGCATGGTGGCGGCGGGCGCGACCTTGCCGGTGCTGGTCTTGATGAAGTCCGCGCCCGCGTCCATCGCAAGCCGGCTTGCGACGCGGACGTTGTCGTAGGTGACGAGTTCGCCGGTTTCGAGGATGACCTTCAAGTGCGCCGCGCCGCACGCCTGTCTGGTCGCGGCGATTTCGTCGAAGACGCGCGCGTGGTCGCCGGCGAGGAAGGCGCAGCGGTCGATGACCATGTCGATTTCGTCCGCGCCTTCGGCCACGGCGCGGCGGACTTCGGTGAGCTTGGTCGGGAGCGGGTATTGGCCGCTGGGGAAGCCCGTGGCGACTGAGGCGACGTGCACCGGTGACGATTCGCCGAGGAATCGCCGGGCGAACCTGACCATGTTCGGATACACGCAGACCGCGCCGCACGGGGGCACGTCGTATCTGGGGTCGAGCGGTTGCAGGGCTTTGCGGCACAGGAACGCGACCTTGCCCGGCGTGTCTTTGCCCTCGAGCGTGGTGAGGTCCATCATCGAGACGGCGAGCTTGAGGCCGGCGAGTTTGGACGACGTCTTGATGCTGCGCTTGGTGAACGAGGCTGCGCGTTCCTCGACCATGATGGCGTCCACGGTCGGGACGCGGGGATTGCCGGTTGCCGGTTGCCGATGGCCGGTTGGAGCGGAGAGAAGGTGGTCCCGGGTCGGGGCGCGACGGCCTCTCGAGGGAAGTATGGGCTGGGTGGAGGGCATCCGCTGTTTTCGGCGCCCAATTTCAGTCGGGGCAGATGTTGAGTCAATTCCGATTCAGGCTCGCGAGGCATGCCGCGGCGAAACTTTGACCTTTGAAGTGTCGCGGCGATTCCTAGACTTGCGCCATGAGTTTTGTGCCGAGCGGCCAGTTTCCTGCGTATCGTCCGCGACGCTTGCGCCGAACGCCGGCGCTTCGGCGACTGGTGGCGGAGACGCGGCTGAGCGCGGAGCAACTGGTCCTGCCGATGTTCGTGCGGGCCGGGCGCAAGGAGCGCCGACCGATCGGCTCGATGCCGGGTGTGTTCCAGTTCTCGTGCGATGAGTTGCTCAAGGACGCCGAGGCCGCGGTGAAGGCGGGCGTTCCGGCGGTGTTGTTGTTTGGCATCCCGGCGGTGAAGGACGATCGCGCGAGCGGCGCCTGGGCGAAGAACGGCGTGGTGCAGCAGGCGGTGCGGGCGTTGAAGCGCGAGTTCGCCGAGCTGCTGGTCATCACGGACGTCTGCCTCTGCGAATACATGAGCCACGGCCACTGCGGCTTGGTGCGGCAGGGCAGGAGGATGCACTGGGAGGTGGTGAACGATGCCACGTTGAAGCTGCTCGGGCAGGCCGCGTTGAGCCACGCGGAGGCCGGCGCGGACCTCGTGGCGCCGAGCGACATGATGGACGGGCGCGTCCGCACGATTCGCGCGCGGCTCGACAAGGCGGGATTCGAAGACATTCCCATCTTGTCCTATGCGGCGAAGTTCGCGTCCGCTTTTTATGGCCCGTTTCGTGAAGCGGCGGAGTCCGCGCCGCGGTTCGGGGACCGGCGGACGTATCAGATGGATCCCGCGAACGGCGACGAAGCGATGCGCGAAGTGGCGCTCGATCTCGCCGAGGGCGCCGACATGGTGATGGTGAAGCCCGCGTTGGCGTATCTCGACATCCTCCGGCGGGTGAAGACTGAATTTGGATACCCGACCGCGGCTTACGCGGTAAGCGGGGAGTATTCGATGATCAAGGCGGCGGCGGCGAAGGGATGGATCGACGAACGCGCGGTGACGTTGGAAAGCCTGCTCGCGATGCGACGCGCGGGTGCGGATGTGTTGATCACGTATTCGGCGGTGGACGTGGCGGGGTGGCTGCGCAAAGGCTGACCAACCGCGTTGCTGCGACCCAAGGGGCAGCGCGCGAACCCGCGACGACACGATCCGCACCCGTCCGCGGGCTCAGTTGAAGAGCATCACCAACACACCGACGATGCCTCATCCCCCGCGGATGAGGAGAATAAACACGGCGACGATGCCGAGGCCGAGGATGATGGCAATGAAGATGAAGATGTTGCGGACGGTGTTCTTCTTCTTTTGGAACGGGGAATTCTTGGCGTCGAACGTGACTTTCTGGGTGCCCTGCTCGAGTTCGTTGAGCTTGACGCCCTGCGGCACCACGGTGGTCTTGTCCAAGACCTTTTTCTGCGGCGGGGCGCCGGGTGCCGGGGACACTTCGAACCGCGCCTCGATCATTCCGAACCGGATGATCTGGCCGGGCTGGACGACCGTTTCCTGAACCGCCTCGCCGTTCATGAAGGTGCCGTTGGTCGAGCCGAGGTCTTTGACGTGGAGGTCGTTGCCCTTGATCGTAAGTTCGGCGTGGTGACCTGAGACGGAAGCCGCCGGAATCTGGCAGGTGTTGTCCTCGTGCCGCCCGACGGTTGACTTCTCGGTCTTCAGCTCAAAGGAACGTCCCGTGAAGCCTTCGCTGAGTAGGACGAGTCTCGGCATATGGAGTGGTTACAACGGATTATCTGCATTGGCCTATTCAAGTCAAACGGATTTCCGAAAACCACCCAAGGGACCGCGGTTTCCGCGGTCATTGCCGCACGACCTTCAATTCGCCGCTGGCGGGATTGTATTGATACTTGTGGCCGAAAGGAGGCGGCGGCACGGCGGGGATGTATTTTTCCTTCACCAACTCGTCGAGGCTCTGCGGGAAGCGCCCCTCCTGGCTTTGAAACATCTGGATGTGCTTCGAAAGGCTCGCCTCCTCGGTGACTTTCTCGGCCGTGCGCTTGGCCTTCGCGACGGCGCCGAGGTAATCCACCGGCGCGGTCATGGGATTCCCGCTCGAGTTGCTGTCGAGGTGCGAATTCTTCTTGGGCTCCGACTTGGGCGCGGGTGCGGGCTCGTCCTTCTTGCAGGACGCGGTGACGAGGCAGACGGCGGCAACAACCAATGCGGGAAGTTTCATGGCGCGAGCCTACGCCGGCCCGTGACGATTGCCAGTGAGAATCGCAACCCGCTTACTTCGGCTCCTTCAAAACCTCGGACAACGTCGTGCCGCGGCTGACGAACTTGACGGTGACCCCCTTCTTCAGGTCGCCTGCCTTGAGCGCTTCGGTGAAATCCTTGATCGACTTCACGGGCTTCTGGTTGATCTCCGTGATCACGTCGCCGCGGCGGATGCCCTTCGCATCCGCGGGGCTGTCCTCCTCCACCTGCAATACGACGAGCCCCTGCGATTGTTTGAGGTTGAACTTCTCCGCCAGTTCCGGGGACACGGGAAGGACGGTAACTCCGATGGAATTCGCCGTGGGCTCCGGCTCGGGTGGCGTCCGCCGCGCGAGCGCCGGGTCGTCGGGCATTTCCTCCGGTGTGACCTTGACCTGCATTTTCTTCCCATTGCGGACCACGTCGAGCGTGATGGCCTGCCCCGGCTTCTTGGAGCGCACTTCGTTCCGCAAGTCCTGCACCTGCCGCACCGGCTTGCCGTCCACGGTGGTGATGATGTCCGCGGGCCGGAGGTCGGATTTGGCCGCCGGGCCATCGCGCTCGATTGAACCGACGACGAGTCCTTCGGTGACGCCGCGGGCAAGTGAACGGAGGTCGGTCTCTCCGAGCGGCTCGACGCCCACGCCAAGCCAAAGCCGCGCGTAGCGCCCCTCGGCAATGAGCTGGTCGGAGACGCGGCGCGCGAGATTGGAAGGAATCGCAAAACCAATCCCCGTGCTCATGCCGCGGATGAGCGTGTTGATGCCGATGATTTCGCCATGAATGTTCACAAGCGGCCCGCCGGAATTGCCAGGGTTGATGTTTGCATCGGTCTGGATGAAATCCTGATCCATGCGGTTGCCCCCGACGAAATTCGGAATGATCCGCGAGCGGCCCTTCGCGCTCACGTGGCCAAACGTGACGCTGTAATCCAGATCGAACGGCGCACCGATGGCGATCGCAAACTCGCCCACGCGCGTTTTGTCCGAATCGGCAAGCTTCGCCGTCGGCAATCCCCTGGCGGTGATTTTGATCACGGCGATGTCGCTGAGCGCGTCCACTCCCTTGATCTCGGCGTCGTATTCCTTGCCGTCCTTCAACTTCACCTTGATCTTCTCCGCGCCGTCCACCACGTGGCGGTTGGTGAGAATGTAGCCATCCTCGCGGATGATCACGCCGGAACCCTGCCCGTCGAAGATCGGCTCGCTGCTGCGCTGCCGGCGCTGGCGGCGCCGCTCCATCTGGTCTTCGAGCTGTTTGCGGAATTCCTTCGGCACCATCTCCCACAACGGATTGGCCTCCTCCTCGGGCGACTGGTAGCCGGGCTTGTGCGCGACGCGCAGGACGACGACGGACGCGGACGCCTTGTCGGCGACTTCGATGAAGGCCTGGTTCAACTGTCGCGCCATCTCGAGGGCGGGCGACGGTTTGTCCGCCGCGGAACCGGGCGCTGCGAGGGCGGACGCGAGCGCGAGAAGCAGGAGAGCTTGGGGCAAAGGTTTCATGGTCTTGAGTTTCACTGCCGTTTGGAATGGTTGCGCCGCGGATTTGTTCAAACTGCAGCCGCGGTCATTGACTTGCCATTGCGCGGCCGATAACTTTCGCGAACCGAAGGACGAAGTCAAATGCACGACGTGATTGAAAAGCTGCTGATCCTGCAGGACTGCGACCGCAGAATTTTGCGCACGCAGACCGAACTCGCGGGCATCGCCCCGCAACGCGCGGCCACCCAAACCAAGCTCCTTGCCGCGAATTCCAACCTCGACGAAACGAAGCTGCGCGGCAAGAAGATCGAGTCCGAGCGCAAGAAACTCGAACTCGAAGTGGACGCCAAGAAGCTGCTCATCGAGAAATACGGCGCCCAACAACTCCAGACCCGCAAGAACGAGGAATACCGCGCCCTCTCCCATGAAATCGACGGTTGCAAGGAAGTGATCGCCAAGCTGGAGGACGCCCAACTCGAGCTCATGGAGCAGGCCGACGCGCTCGCCCGCGAAATCGCCGCCGCCAACCGGGCCGCCGGGGAGATCAGGAAGGAAGCCGACGTCGCCGTGTCCGCGCTGGCCTCGATGGAAACCAACTTGCAGCAGCAACTCGCCGAAGTGCAGGCCCGCCGCGGAGACCTCGCGGCCGCGGTGGACGAAGCCGTCCTGCACCGATACGAACGGATCTTCAAGCAACGCGGAGGCAACGTCCTCGTCGGCATCGACCACGCGGTTTGCGGCGGCTGCCACATGAAACTTCCCGCGCAAGTGCTCATCGCGTGCCGGACCGCCGACGAGCTCAACACCTGCCCCCACTGCGGCCGCATTCTCTACTACACGCGCGACATGGAACTGGCCGCCGCGGAGTAAGCCGGGTCAGCACAATCGTCTTCTTCCCCGGAGAACGGCCCGCGCACAGGGGAAAAGCGTGAAAACGTGCGGGTGGATGCGCTATCGAGGCTTCGCGCGTGTCTCGCCGATGCTCGTGTTTTCATTCCCGCCATCAGCAACCAGGACGAAACCAAAAATCTCGCTTGCCGCGTCCACCCGTTCGGCCAGAATCCGCGGCGCTTGACGCGACACTGAACCTCCACGCTCACCGCCATGGGCCGCATCTATAACAACATCGTCGAAACCATCGGCCGCACACCGCTCGTGCGCCTCAACCGCATCCCTCAGAGCCTCGGCGTGGATTCGTCCACCGCCGTGCTCGTCAAGTGCGAGTTCTTCAACCCCCTCGGCTCCGTCAAGGACCGCATCGGCATGAGCATGATCGAGGATGCCGAGCGCCGCGGCGTGCTCACGAAGGACACCGTGATCATCGAGCCCACCTCCGGCAACACAGGCATTGCACTCGCCTTCGTCGCGGCCGCCAAGGGCTACAAGCTCATCCTCACCATGCCCGAGACCATGTCCGTCGAGCGCCGCGTGTTGCTCGCCATGCTCGGCGCCAAGCTTGTGCTCACCCCCGGCGCCGAGGGCATGAGAGGCGCGATCACCCGCGCCGAGCAACTCGCCAAGGAAACCCCCAACTCGTGGATTCCGCAGCAGTTCAACAACCCATCCAATCCCGAGGTCCACCGCAAGACCACCGCGCTCGAAATCTGGGAGGACACCGGCGGCAAGGTGGACATCCTTGTCGCCGCGGTCGGCACCGGCGGCACGATCTCCGGCTGCTACGAAGTCCTGCACGCGCGCAAATCGAGTTTCACGGCCGTCGCAGTGGAGCCGAAGGACTCGCCCGTCATTTCGCAGACGCTCTCCGGCCAGCCCGTGAAGCCCGGACCGCACAAGATTCAAGGCACCGGCGCGGGATTCGTCCCCAACAACCTCCATCTCAAGGACGCACAGGGCAACGCACAGATCACGGAATGCGTGCAGGTGAGCAACGACGACGCATTCGCAATGGCGCGCCGGCTCTCCAAGGAGGAGGGCCTGCTCGTCGGTATTTCCTCCGGCGCGAACGTTTGGGCCGCCATCGAAGTGGCCCGGCGCCCGGAGAACAAGGGCAAGATGGTCGTCACCATTCTCCCCTCGACCGGCGAACGCTACCTCAGCACCGCGCTCGCAGCCGAGGCGCGCGCTGAAGTGGGCGGATGAACTGGAGTGTCCGGGCTCCCGGCTGGCGTGCAATCGGCGGTTCAGGCATCCACCCGCCTGCTTCCTGCCGACCTCGGACAGGCGATTCAGCGACAGGCGGACCTCGTGTTTCTCCCCCGTTGATCCGGAATCCGTCACCCGACCCTGCACGACGAACGGCTTTCCTTCGCTGGCACAACGAATCCGCTGGACGTTCTCCAGCAACATGCCCGACATCTACCTCACGACCTGCAGCGGCGCCATGCGGCGAGCCGGGAGCAGAATTCGTGAGCACTCCCGGCCTCGGCCAACCCGGTGAAATCCCGCCCCATGACGGCTCGAGAGATTTCTCGCAGCTCGGACCGCATTTGTCCGAGGGGGCATGGTAGAGTCCGTTTATGAAAATCGAATCCCATCTCGACCACCAGACCATCCTCGCCAACCAACCCACGCCAGTGTTCTTCGCGCTCAAGTTCACCGCGGAGTCCCTTGCACAGCCGCGGCCCGCGCCCGCCGCCTTCTGCGTCGTGCTCGACCGCAGCGGGTCCATGGCGGGCGCGCCGCTCGACCACGCCCGACAGGCCGCCGCGCTCGCCGTGAAACACCTCCGCGCCGGGGACCAGTTCGGCCTCGTGGTATTCGACACCGAGGCGCAGGTCGTCGTGCCCTTGGAAGCGGTGAAGGACAAATCCGCCGTGCAGCACGCCATCTCGGGGATCCGCGACGCCGGCAGCACCAACCTCTCGGGCGGCTGGCTCCTCGGCCGCGATGAACTCCGCAAGGCGCCGCCGGCCGCCTCGCGCCGGCTGCTGCTCCTGAGCGACGGCCACCTCAACTGCGGCATCGTCGAACCCGGCGCCGTCCAGCGCCTCACCGCGGCGGGACTCGAGCAGGACCGCATCCGCACCGCCTGCCTCGGCCTCGGCGACGGCTACAACGAGGACCTCCTGGCCGGGATGGCGCGCTCCACGAACGGCGCATTCTACGACGCGGCGTCGCCGGAGAAGCTCCCGGCCATCTTCACAGCCGAGCTCGACGGGCTTCAGCGGCTGTCCGCGCACAACGCGCGGCTGCGGCTTCAGAAGCTCGACTTTTGCGAGGACTTCCTGCCGCTCGGCGAGTATCCGGCGACGCGGCTGCCCGATGGCCGCTGGGAGTTTGCGCTTGGCGATTTCGTGAGCGAAGAGGAGCGGGTCGTGTGCTTCGCGGTGAAGGTGCTGCCGCTGCCCGTGGTGAACAACCGGCCCGTCGTGAGCCTGGAAGGCGAGCAACTGCTCGGCGTGGAGGTGGTGTATGACGAGGTCGGCGCGGACAGCCTCGTGTCGCGCACCTATACGCAAACCGTGCGCATCCAGGCCACGCAGGATCCGGGACAGGTGAAGCAGAACGGCGAAGTGATCGGCTGGGTGGCCGTGCAGCAGGCGGGCAAGGTGTTGCAGGAAGTCACGCGCCGGATGGACGCCGGGGATGAACGCGGCGCGCACTCGCTCCTGCGCGAGGCCGGCGCGGAGTTTCGACGCTACGCGCCGACGCCCGCGGTGCAGGACGCCCTCCGCTCGTTGGACGACGTCGAGCGGCGCATCGCCGAGGA
The DNA here is from genome assembly GCA_016871675.1 of Verrucomicrobiota bacterium. Classification (NCBI taxonomy): domain Bacteria; kingdom Pseudomonadati; phylum Verrucomicrobiota; species Verrucomicrobiota bacterium. Next base: position 3,160 of record VHCN01000024.1, on the reverse strand, counting down.
CGGCTGGGACGGCCGTTCCCGCAAGCTCGCTTGTTACCTGAGCGCGAGCCATCGGAAGATGAGCTCCGGGGAAATGTGGTGCGCCGAGCAGGCATCTGTGCCCAGCTACAAAAAACCGGCGAACCCCAAGCGCGCGAGGAAGTCATGAGCGACCCAGCGACCTATCTGATGGCCGAGCCGGGAAGTTGGGTGGAAGAGGTCGCGCACCCTGGCGCAGCCGAGGAGTCTGCGCATGAAACCGCCCTTCGCGAGAATGTCGCCGCCGAGCCGAAGCCAAAGTCCAAGGCCGACGCCCTCTACGACAAGCTGGTCGCGGAACTGATCGCCGCGATGGAACAAGGCGAGATGCCGTGGCAGAGGCCGTGGTTCTGCCAGTTGCCAGCCAACCTGTATTCCAAGCGGGAGTATCAATGCCTCAACTCCTTCGTGCTTGAGTCTCAACGTAAGTGCTGCGGCTACAAGACAAGCTGGTGGATCACGGCCAAGCAGGCGGCCAAGCTCGGCGGGGCAATCCGCGCCGACCAACTCGACAAGTCCAGCTTTGTCTTCTGCGTCCGGCGGTGCACCTATCTCACCCGGGACGGTTCGGGACGCCACATCCATGTCCCGCATCTCATGGTGCGTATCCACGACGTGTTCAACTTCGACCAGACCGAGGGACTCGAAAAACACAGGCCACCTGGGCCGAGCGTTGACTTTCATCCCATCGAGGAGGCGGAGCAGATTGTCCGGGGTTACATCGACCCGCCCGTCATGCGCGAGAACGACACCCGCGCTTACTACCGGCCGCACGCGGACATTGTCGGGATGCCGAGCCGGCATGATTTCATTTCAGTGGAGGAGTTTTATGCGACGCTGTTCCATGAACTCGTGCACTCGACAGGACACGAGAAGCGGACCCAACGGCTGCTCAAAGGCAAGTGGCGGCGGGACTGTGTCGAGGCCTATGCGCGGGAGGAACTCGTCGCGGAACTGGGCGCGTCGTTCCTGTGCGCGAAGGCGGGCTTCCAGTCGCGCACGGCCAAGAACTCCGCCGCCTACGTGCAGAGCTGGCTCAAGGCGCTGCGTCACGACAAGCGGTTCCTCTTCTGGGCCGCCGGCAACGCGCAGAAGGCCAGCGATTGGATTTTGGGGAAGCGGCCAACCGGCGATGGGACCGGGGCGACAGAAGTCGACAGCATGGTCCTGGATCCCGGATGGGGCGATTTCGAATAACGCGTTCTGAGCATCCGAGTCTCGATGCCGCCGACGCGCTCTGCCGCCTCGTCTGCGCGGGAAGAACTGGTGGCGGAACTCGGCGCGACGTTCCTGTGCGCGGAAACGGGGATGGTGTCCAAGACCGCGAAGAACTCGGCAGCCTACCTGCAGCATTGGCTCAAGGCGCTGAAGTCGGACAGGCGCTTCCTCCTCGCGGCCGCGTCCAAGGCGCAGAAGGCCGCGGACTGGGTGCGCGGCGAACGCAAGTCAGCCAATGCAGGCGCATCGCCGGAAACCCACGACCGCCAATGCGCCGCTTCGAGCCCCCCGACCGGCTTGTCCACGTCAGCGCGCAATGCCCCGGGTCGTGATGGCGCGTTTCTGCCAAGATCCGAGCGAAACGGGCACGGCACCATCGCACGGCACCAGCAATACCTCGTCGCCGCGCACAAAGAAAACCGCTTCCTGCTGGAACCACCGTCCAAGCACGACCGCGTCCTCGACGGTGAGCCGGGCCGCGAACCCAGGTTCGCGATGCACGAGGTCGGGCGAACAACCGTCCACGCGGCCGAGCACCAAGCCGCGCGCTTCGAGTTGGCGTCGTAGCGCTTCCGTCCGTCGCGCGTTTTCGTCGTCCCCGATGAGCGTGCCGTCCGGGTTGCACGCCGTGAGGACGGCAAACTCGCGCGGCCACGACTTCCCATCGTCCAGCACAAGGAACACGGTTTGGTGGTAGGCGTCCTTCACCGCGGCAGAGTGCGCACGGGCCTTCCAGGCATCAAGCCGCGCGTTGGCCACGTGGTGGTAGCGGGATGACGCGCCGGGTGGATCGATCGCCCGCGGGCGAATTCCCGCGCCATGGACTGTGGTTGTCGGAGGGGTTCGCTTAGGATGCGTCTGTATGCACGACTCGAATGACGGCTCGAATGGAATCGCCGGGTTCAGAATCCCGGTCCGCATGTTTCACCATCGCCGGTGGCGCGTGTTCATTGGAACCAGCCCGCATCGCAAGCACGCCGCTTCAGCCTGCAGCGCTCGTTGCGATGCGCGCAGCGTGAAGCCCCGTCGAAACCGGGCGCGGCACCGGACAGCACCACTCCGCAGAACTGAACTGATTCTTTCTCCTGAACGCACATGAACACTTCCCCAGCATACGCATCGCCACAGAAACCCCGGAAGCCGAACCCGTGGCGGCGGTGGCGCGTCATCCTGCGCGGCCCGGCGACCTTCAAGCTCTCGGATGACGGAACTCGTTCCGTGCCTACTGCAAGTTCAACCGACGGGGTTCGGGACACCACCGAAGGCGGCAGGCTCAAGGTCACCTGCAAGGGCCGAAAGATCGGGCACGCCGTGAAGATGGAGAAGGTCGTCTGGCGCGGCGGAGCAGCTCTCCTCTACGAGTGCTATCTGAAAGGGGCCGAAGCGATCGTCGGGTTGGAGCGGGACGAAGATGGAACCATCATCGCAGCCGGCGTCCATGCCGTCGGATGGGGCAGCGGCATCTATCCTCAGGAACTCAAGCTGGTCCCTGATTCGAAGCCCGCCAAGGTCGTCCGTCGGCGGATATGAGGAACCGCTACGAAAGAAGCTGCTGCCGCTGCACTTGGACACCTTCCGCGCCGCCGTGGAGGTTTTTTCACCGCGGCTTGACTCGCCCTCCGGCGGCCTGTAGCAAAGGACAACCTCCTCCAGAGCGACAACGAACCTGATCACTGGCATGCGATTCTCTCAGCGATTCGGGCGCGGACTCGCCTGCGCCGCCGTGATCCGTGCGCATCACGAGACGATCGAGTTGGGCACTCCTTGCATCACGCGCGTGCAAAAGAAGAATTGCAGAGTTTGCAACCGAGAAACCCCAAAACCAATGAGGATGACATGAACAAGGACCGAACTCCAAACCTGCCTTCACCGGATGCCATCGAGCAGCAGTTGATCAAACTCGGCACGCTGCTCCCCCGCGCCG
>VHCN01000023.1 GCA_016871675.1 Verrucomicrobiota bacterium | reverse complement strand
GTGGTGTCGTTCACGAACTTGCCGTCGCGCAGCCGGATGTAGGGACCGCTCTTCTCGGTGCGCCCGCCCCAGCCGCCGACGCCGATCATCGTGTTGTATTCCGGCCACTCGGGGAAGGAGTTGTTCGCCGCGTGCACGGTCACAAATCCGCCGCCGCCGCGGACGTATGCCACGAATGCCTTTTGGGTCTCCTCACTCCACGGCTCACCATTGTAGTTGGACACCAGCACGTCGTTCCCCGCGAAGCGCGGCTTGAAGCCCGCCATGTCGCCGCCCTTCGCCGGGCTCGTCGCGACCTCGACCGTGAACCGGCCCGTCGTTTCCAGAATGCGCCGGATGACGGGCGTGGTGCTTTTCCAATCGTGATTGTTTTGTCCGTCAATGATGAGCGCCTTGAGCGGGGCGGCATGGGAAGTCGCGGCAGCGACGGCGGACACCACGAGCGCGGAGAGGAATCTGTTCATCCCCGCATCTGGCCACACTGCGCCAGCCGAAGCCAAGCAAATCTCCGGCTCCCGCGTCCGCGCAACCCGGACTTTTGAGTGGTGTTCTTTCCAACGTCGGCTACATTCGCCCCATGACACTCGCCCGCAACCTTCGCGGCCCCGGCGCCAGCGCGGCTCTCGCGCTCATGCTCGGCGTTGCGGCTTCGGGCGCGGACAACAAGGAGCAGTTCAAGGTCATCCTTGAACGCAATCCGTTTGGGCTTAAAGAGCCGGTGGCGCAACCGGTCGTCCCGACCCCATCCCCGGAGCCGCCAAAGACCGTGAAACTGAGCGGCATCGTGTCCATCATCGGCCCGCCGCGCGCGATGCTCGTGCGACAGGAACCCGGCCAGACCAAGCCTGATTACCTGACCTTGCGAGAAGGCGAAAAGGACGGCGCCGTCGAAATCATCCGCATTGATGCGGACGCCGGCGAAGTCGAGATCGTCAATGGCGGGGTGAAAAAGGTCCTTAACTTCAAGGACGACAAGCCCACGGGGCCTGCGCCGGCAGTTGCAGGGATTCCCGGCGCCACGAGCGGCGCACAGCCCCTCGGCGGCGTGGTTCGGAACACACCGCAGCCCACGGCGAGCTGGATACAGCCGGGATCCTCCGGCGCAACACCGGGCGTCGCACCCGCCGCGCCGGCAGGCGGCACTGCCGGCCCCGTCATGCAACCCGACCTTCGCCCCACTCCCTCACGCCAAATCCGCACGACGATCCAACCCCAGGCCAATGCGGTCCCGCCCGCCCCGCCGCAGATCGACCCGGTGAAGCAGGAACTTATGATGCGCGGGATGGAGATCTACCATAAGGACGCCATCGTCCGCGGCGACTTTCCCCCCTTCCCGACGTCCGCCCCGCCGCCCGCGCCGCCCGTGCCGCCCGTTCCGCCCGTTCCGCCCGTTCCCTGAGAAACGGCTCCGCTCGGGCCCGGCTCTAAAATCCCCGTCCGCGGTGAACCCGGTTCCCGCTTCGCGCTACTTCCGCGGGGCCAGCCTCTTCTCCACCGGATGCCGTTCCAGCACGGCGAACCTCGGCAAACCGCCCTCGATCGGCACCACCACTTCGCCCACCACCAGCGGGCGGACGTAATCCACGAACTTCCCGTTCACCATCATCCCGTCCGCGACAATCCACTCCCGCGGGACCAGGTGCTCGACGTTCGCAATGTCGCCCAGTGGCTGAAGCCCCGTCGTCCACTGGTAAGGCGCGTCGGCTGAGCGGACGATCTTGACCATGAACCCGCTCTGCCCGCCGACGGCGGCGCGGACGGCAGCCTGGCCGCAAGCCACGGCTTCCGTGGCATCCGTGAGACTCGCGAAATGCGCCGCTGCGCGCTGGGCGTAGCCGAGCTTCACCGTGCGCGTCTTGACCTTGAGCGCCCCCTGGACCAACTCGGCGAGCCGGTCAGCCGAGCCTCCGAGCGCCGCGTGCCCGAATGCGTCCACTCGTGACTTGTCCACGCCCACCTCCTCGCCGGAAGGATACTTGATGCCCTCGCCCGCGACGACGACGCAATGTCTCCGCGCATCGACCGACTCCCTTACCTTCGCGAGAAAGCCCTGCTCATCAAACGGAACCTCCGGCAGCAGGATGATGTGCGGCGCGTCGTCCAGTTCGCGCTTCGCGACGACGGTCCCGCCCGCGATCCAGCCCGCGGCCCGTCCCATCACCTCGATGATGCAGCAGAACCCATCATCCGTGGCCATGCTCTTCACGTCGGCAGCCACTTCCATCACCGTTGCCGCGACGTATTTCACCACCGAGCCGTAACCCGGACAGTGGTCGGTATGCGGCAGGTCATTGTCGATGGTCTTGGGCACGCCGATCACCCGCAACTCCCAGCCGCGCACCAGCGACTCCTCGTAAATCTTGTGTGCTGTGTCCTGCGAGTCGTTACCGCCCACATAGAAGAAATACCGGATGTCATGCGCCTGAAACACCTCGAACAGCCGGTTCATGTCTTGAGCGGCCCTCTCCGGGTCGCCCTTGAAGTTGATCTTGTAACGGCACGTTCCCAGCGCGGCCGCGGGCGTGTGCTTGAGCCCCTCGATGGTGCGGGCCTTCTCTTCGTTGAGGTCGATCAACTCCTCGTTGAGAATCCCGAGGATGCCGCTGAGACCACCGAGAATCTCCCCGATGCACCCGTGCCTTCCTGCCTCCTGGATGACGCCCGCCACGCTGGCATTGATCACCGCCGTTGGGCCGCCCGACTGCGCAACGAGGAGATTTCCGGCAAGTTCACTCATGGTGGAGGTGCGTTCGCGCCCGACGCGAAAAATCGGGCGCGACGATGCCAACCGGCCGGGGACGTGTCAAAGAGGGATTTGCCAGTCGTTCATTCCGTCCCGAAAGGACGGCGACCAGCAGCCACGGGGGAGGGCGAAATTCAGGAATCTGCCTTGCAGGGGCGGCGGTGGGTTCCGTCGCTCATCAAGCCCGCCCCCAGAAGAGTTGACTCTCCCAAAGGCGGGCTTGGGCGACAGAACCACAACCATCCAGTTGCGGCTCGAAATGCTCCGTCACTTCGCCAGTTCGATCTTGCTCGCGGTCACCAGCAGTCTGCCGTCTTTCTTCTCGCACGTGCCGGTCACTTTCACGGGCTTGATCTCCTTGCAAATCTCCTTGTGGAACGCGCTGCTCACGCTGTTCTCCACGAGGTAATACGTCGTCTTCTTGCCGTCCTTCTCCACGGTCACGGCGTTCTGGCACTTGTCCGTTTCCTTGAGGCAGCACTTGGCGCAGCAACCCTTGCCCGTGATCGTGATTTCCTTGCCCTTTCCCTCGGCAAGGACCGATGTGACGCCGAGCATGAGCGCGGCCGCGGTGAAGAGTGCGATGATTGGTATCTTCATGAGGTGATGGTCGTAGGAACGGTGGACAGGCTAAAACATCCGCGCGCGATGACTTCGCATTTCTTGCCAAGCCCCGGCTGTCTCTTGGCTTGCGCCGGCGCAAAAACTTCTTCCCTTTCCGTCGTTCACTTTTACAGTTCGCGCACGATTCATCGTTCGCGACAGAGCCCCCACCACAACCGCCACCCTCCCGACCATGGCCGCTGACACGTCCCCCGTTGCAAAAATCGAAGCCCCGCCACTCAAGCCCCTCGCGCTCAAGTCGCGCCTCGCCCCGACGCCGCGCAACCAACCGAAGTATTCCGTCACCATCAAGAACGCGGCCGGACAGGACGTTGTGCTCGCCGACCCGCGCGCGACCCGCGCGCTCGTGGCGCTGATGGACATCCACGCCGTGGTCGGCGGCGCGGCGTGTCATTGGGGCGGACCGGCGGCGTTCGCGGAAGTGATGGCCGCGATTCACGCGATCATGTTTGCGACCGGGGGACGCGAGTGGCACGAGGCGTTCAACTTCAGCAACGACGCCGGGCACACCGAGAACGGTGTCTATGCGTTGCGCGCGAACTATGGCTTCGACGGGATGACCTTCGACGATTTGCGCGGCTTCCGAAGCATCAAGTCCAAGCTCACCGGCCACGGCGAGTCGCACCTGAATCCCGGGGGCGTGCTGCTCAGCAACGGCCCGCTCGGGTCAAGCCTGCCGCAGGCGCAAGGACTCGCCATCGGCGACCGCGTCGCCGGGCGCGACCGAGTGACGATCTGCACCGTGAGCGACGGGGCGGCGATGGAAGGCGAAGCCAAAGAGGCCTTCGCCGCCATCCCCGGCCTCGCCGCGAAGGATCGCGTGAACCCGTTTGTGCTCGTGCTCTCCGACAACGACACGAAACTCTCCGGCCGCATCACAAAAGATTCCTTCTCGATGCAGCCCACGATGAACGCGATGACGACACTTGGCTGGAATGTCATCCGGGTGGACAAGGGCCACGATCTGCCCGCGGTTTACGACGCGGTCGAGAAGGCCGTCGCCGCGGCGCGGGCCAATCCGCGCCAACCCGTGTGCATCTGGCTCAAGACCGTGAAGGGTTACGGCATCAAGTCCACCGAGGAAAACGCCGCCGGCGGCCACGGCTTCCCGCTCGCGAACGCCGAGAAGATCGTGGACTGGATCCACGAGATTTACGGCGGCAATCCGCCGGAGGAATTCGCCGGGTGGGCGAAGTCGCAGCGCGCCGATTGGGAAAGGAAGGAAGCCGAGAAAAAGGCGAAGGCCGCCGCCGCGCCTGCTTCCGCCTCACCCGCTCCGAAGAAGGACAAGGTGCAGGCCGGCCTCGCGAAGGGCGCGATTCGCGCCGCGCAGGACGGTTTTCCAGTTTACTCGATTTCATCCGACGTGCAGGGCTCGACGGGAATCAGCACGTTCCAGAAGGCGTTGCCCGACCGGTTCGTCGAGGTCGGCATCGCGGAGGCGAACATGGTGAGCGTCGGCGCCGGGTTCTCCAAGGCCGGGTTCATTCCCATCGTGGACACGTTCGGCCAGTTCGGCGTCACGAAGGGCAATCTTCCGCTCACCATGGCCGCACTGTCGCAAGCGCCGGTCATCGCGATGTTTTCGCACGTGGGCTTTCAGGATGCCGCGGACGGTGCGAGCCACCAGGCCACGACCTACCTCGCGGCCGTCAGCGGCATTCCGCACACGACCGTCATCTGCCCGAGTTGCTCGGATGAAGCCGAGGCGTTCATGTATGAGGCCATCAAGCGGCAGGCCACCGACCGCGCCGCGGGCAAGGACGGCGAGACCTACATCTTCTTCGTCGGTCGTGAAAACTATCCCCTGCGCTGGGTGGACGGCCCGGTCTGCCCGTGGGGCCGCGCGCAAGTGCTCCAGACAGGCGCGGACGTGGTGCTCATCGGTTGCGGCGTGCTCGTGAACAAAGCCATCGAAGCCGGCCGGAAACTCGCCGGGCAAGGCGTGAAGGCGACGGTCATCAACAATCCCTTCGTGAACAAAGTGGACCTCGAAACCATCGGCGCAGCGGTGAAGGCCGCGGGCGGCCGGGTCGTGACCATCGAGGACCATCAAGCCGTCGGCGGCATGGGCGCGCAAGTGAGCCACGCGCTTTCACAAGCGGGCATCGCGCACCGCATCAAGACCCTCGGCATCCACGGCGAATTCGGCCAGTCCGCGTATCTGGCGGAGGAACTCTACGACCGGCACGGATTGACCTCGGACAAGATGGCCGCGGCGGCGATGGAGTGGGTGAAGTAACCGTTCTTGCGCACCACGTGGCCCTATCGAGACACGGGCGATTTGCTATCGCAGGCGCCACGTGATGCGGCCCTTGCTCAAGTCGTAAGGCGACATCTCCATCTTCACGCGGTCGCCGACCGTGAGGCGGACCCAGCGCTTGCGCATCTTGCCGCAGATGGTGGCGAGGACGAGATGTTTGTTGGTCAGTTCGACGCGGAACATGGTGCCGGGGAGCACCGATTGGATGCTGCCTTCGACTTCAATGTGCTCTTCCTTCGTGGGCAAGTGTGCGCTCATCAATGGCGGTGAATTGTGGTTGAGTGGGTCGTTTGACTGCTTGGCTTGAAAAAGACCGGGGCCCGGTTGAACCGGGCCCCGATCCGTGAATCCAGTGGGACTAGTAGCGGTTCGACCCGCCCCCGCCGCGGTAGCCACCACCGCCGGGGGGACGCTCCTCGCGCGGACGGGCGATGTTCACCGTCAGGGCGCGGCCGTCGAGTTCCTTCCCGTTCATCGCCGCAATGGCCTTCTGGGCTTCCTCGGCGGACGCCATGGTCACAAAGCCAAAACCGCGCGGGCGGTTCGTCATGCGGTCCATCATCAGGTTGGTTTCCGTGACCGTGCCGTGCGCGGCGAACGCGTCCTGCAGGTCGTTTTCAGTGGTGTTGAAGGAAAGATTTCCCACAAACAGTTTGTTACTCATGTGATGTCTTGCTGTCCGACAAACGAGCACTTTCCGAAGCTGTTCCCGACCATCGGGTTTCAAATCATCACTGAACCAGGTTCACCTGAAGATTCACCATGCACCGAAAGAGACAAGCCATCTAACAGACCCGCGTAGGGTGACGGGTCCAGGCCAAACCGCAACTAATATCGTCAACAATCTTCGGCCGGTCTCAGGGGATCTCCGCTTCAAACAAGCCCGTAAGCGGACGTCCCGACACTTTCACCTGCACCCAGATGCGGTAGCGGCCGGGTTGCGGGAACTCGTAGGGAAAGGTCACGGATTCCACGGAACCCTGCGCGTGGGGTTTGGCCATGGACAACGTGGCGGAGTTCGTGGACGAACCCGCGGGAGGGCGCGCCAACGCATCGCGTTGGTCGCGGCGCTCGAAGGCCTGTTGCGCCGCCATCGAGACGGTTCCCACGGGATGCAAGTGGGCGAAGACCTTTCCATCGGCGCGGCGCACGGCGGCGTGGCCGAACATCCCGATGTAAGGCTCGAGTTTCGCGGGCGAGCCATCAGGTGCGAGCACGCGGAAGCGCAGCGAAACCTCGCGTGTTGCCACGAGTGGCGCGGAGTCTTCCCAGACGAGCGTGAAGCCGCCGTCGAGCGGGCACCGGCGCTCGCCGCCTGCCGCTGGCTGACCGAGTCCCGCGCGATTCCCGACGTGCCACGAGTCGTCGGGGTCGGGCGTTTGATACCAATTCACGTTCGCAACATTCGCGACGGGCGTGGAGCAGAACGGGTCGGATGCGGTTCCCGGCGCGGTGGTGGCTGCGCCGGTGTTGGTTCGCGGGAGCGAGTAGGCGATCCGACTTCCCGTCTGCTTCACTTCGACATTCGCCGTGAGCGTTTGCGCGAAGCCGCTCTCGTGAGTCACGTCGGCGATCACAGCGTAACGACCCGGCGGGACTGGTGGCACCACGCATTCGAACGTCGTGCCGTTCCGTTGCACGGGATGCAGATGGGCGAAGACGTCCTGCTCCGGTTCTCGAAGCAGGAACAGATGCATCATCTTGCCGTGATCGGGTATCACGGGGGACCAGAAGCGCGCGTTGCGGCCGGTGTTGTCCACGCGCAGTCGCAGCACATCCACCTCGCGCTCGTTGCGGATGTCCGCCGTGACGGGCAATGGTTGGTAAAGGCGGTTGTTGCGGTAGTCGCGGTCCACGCGATCCCACCAGAGCTTTCCGCCGGTGACGCCGCCCGCGATGACCACAAAGGCAATACCGCTGCCCATCCACGCGGCGAGTCGCGCACCTTGCGCCGGCGCGCCACCCGGCTCCGTCAAGGCATCGCTGAAGGCGGCGCCGGTCAGGCGCACGGCGAGGACGAACAGCAGGGTCGCCATCGCTGAAAGCACGACGCCCATCACAGGCGGCATGTCGCGTCGCACGGTGGCCACGGCGTTCACGGGGACGATGAGTTCTCCGCCGCCATCGTCGGCTTCCACGTTCACAAGGACGCTGTAAGCGCCGGGCGCCATGAGCCAGAGTTCGGCGGAGTAACGGTTGGTTTCACCGGGAACGAGTTGTGCCACATCCGGCGGTGGCGCGCCCTTCTTGCCGGCCGCCCAGAACACGGGCAACGCCGTTACGCGGCGGACTCCGGCGCCCTCGACCTTGATGTTGATCTCCGCAATGCCAGGAATCACCGGCGGCGGCCGGATGACGACACGCACCGGGTGCGCGCCGCAACGGCCGTCGAGGATCACGTTCGGACTGCCGATATGCGCGGCTGCACCCAACGGGAAGAGGAAGGCCCCAACGGAGCACAAGACGCGGAAACGCAGAAGCAACCTTGTCACCGAAAAGGACCCGGCTGCCCGGCGACAACTTTGCTCCGGCCGCGTCGCGCCCCGGGATGCCTCGGATCGCGGCGCGTTCCGCCCCGGGCCCTGCGATGATTGTGCTTCCTCGTCGGCCATCATCGTCGCACGCGAACCATCCAGTGACCGAGCCAGAGCCCCCAGCGCGCGGCGAGCACCGCCACGCCGAATGCCAGCAGCAGTCGCGCGGGTGTGACCGGCACGGTGCCCCGCTTCCAGAACTCGTTGGTCCAACTCCCTTGCGGCACGAAGTAGGGCCATTTGCCGTCGCGCGCGAAGAACCAGTTGTCCGCGGCATCGCTCATCAAGAACGCCGCGAAGGGCCATTGCACAGCCAGCAGCACCCCAAGAAAAACGGCTCCGAGAGCCGCCGCGAGCACCCACTCCTTCCACCAGTCCGTGGCGAACGGACGCAGCAACGACGAACCTAGGTCGCGCCGAAGCGACGCAGGCCAGAACCGCATCACGAGATCGATCGCGAGCGCGGGAATCACCAGCAGAATCGGAAACGCAGGCGGCACCATGTGCGTGACCTGGCGATACACCGGCGCGAGCTTCGGCGTCGCCGCGAAAAGCGGCAGCACCCAGATCATCCCGCAGAGGATTCCCATGTAGGTAAGCGCCGCGACCGTTGCGGGCCAGCGGAGCGACGATGCGCGCGACACCAGCACGACGAGCGGCAGGAATTGCAACGTCGCGGCGATGTAGAAGACGAGTCCCCGATGTTGATTCGGAAAGCTCTCCTCCGTGATGAACACGGCGTTCATCGAGATCATCACGCCGGTCATGAGCGTAAACAGCAGAGCGAGCCGCGCTCGCTGTGCGCCCTCGCTCCGGTTCTGCCACGCCAGCACGAGCAGCAGGCAACCGAGCGCCACGCCGAACATCCCGACCGCGAGCAGCGAGTGCGGCGGGCTGATGATCTGCACATCGAGCCCGTAGGCGTTGTGCCACCAGTCGTCGAACGGCGCGCTCGTGACCATCGCCAGCGCGCCCCAGATGGTGGCCCACGCCCCGAGCGGCGCGTGCGCCCCGAAAATGCGCACCGACGACGCGCGCTCCTCCGCGGTGCCGAAGAAGGTCGTCTTGAACGCCAGCCAGCCGCACGCGAGGCCGGGCACGATCCCGCCAAGTTGAATCATGATATGCGCAGCCGTCCAGAACGTGTCGCGCCCGACCGTCGAGTGCCACGAAATGTCCCACAACACACCGATCGGGATGCACGCCGCGCCGAGCACCACGATCACGCAATGCCACGGGACGGCCGAAGCCGCGGCCCGTCGTTGCGCCGCCGCCTCGGCGGGCAGGATGGCGGAAGGAGTTTGCATGATGGATGCCGGCGAGGCGACGTGAAGTGTGTCGTGTCCTCCGCTCTGTCTCAACGCCATTCGTGCTTGGGATACTTGCGTTGAAGTTCCGACTTCAACCGCGGGTAGTGGGAACTCCAGAAACTCGCGAGGTCCTGGGTGACCTGCACGGGCTTGTTGCCGGGCGAAAGGATGTGCACAAGGACGGCCACGCGCCCCAGGGCGATGCGCGGCGTCTGATTCACATCGTAGAGATCCTGGATTCGCATCGAGACGTAGGGCGCGACGCCCGGTGCGTAGGTCACCTTCGGCGTGCGGCCGTTTGCAAGCGTGAGGCGTTCGGGCGCGTGCTTGTCGAGCGACTGGCGTTGCGCGTCGGAGAGCCACGAGACAACCGCGGGCTTCACCTCCTTGTCGCGCAGGTCGCGCGCGCTGGTCGCACCAAGGCAAATCTGCTCGATGATCGCCTGCCGGTTCTCGTCACTGATTGGCGGCAGGTTGAGTTCGGGACAGTGAGTGCAAAGAAGCTGCAGTCGCTGGAGCCACTGTTCGACCGAGTGATCCCACCGTTCGAGCTGCACGCGCCCGGCGACGACCTCGGCGGCAAGAAGCCGGGCCGCCGCCTCCGGAGGCGGGGTGCCGAGCCGTCTGGCGGACAACGCGAGGCCTCGGAATTTGACAATCTCGGCGGCCTGCACACGGCGCTCCCGCGAATCGTATGCCACGTGCTGCGTGGCCTCGAAGTCGCCGGGGAACACCTCGCGAAGCCATGGCTCCTCGACCGCCGTCGCGAGCGAGAGCAGCGTCCGCACCTCGTCATCCCGTCCCTCGATTTCGCGGACTTCGGCGGCCACGAAAAGCGCCGTGTGGGTCACGCAACTCTCACGGGCGAGCACGCCCCGCCGTCCGTGAACCAGCTCGCAGCGCAGGGTGCCCTGGTCCACACGGCGCGCCACACGATCGCTGAAGCCGATGAGAATGCACTTCTGCAGCGCGTCGTCCGGCACGTCGCGCGGGGCGGTATCGAGTCCCTCGTCCTTCGCGATGCGCAGAAACTGATCGAGCAGCGGGCCGACCTGCCGGGCCGTCACCATGTGGATGCCGAGCCGGCGGCACGGTTCGGGCCGGAAGTTGTGCTTCACCGCGTAGGTCCACGCGCGCATCAGGATCCAGAAATCCGAGGACGCCTTCTCGCCGAGCAGGTCTTCCCGATAGTCGCGCACGTCCTTGCCCACGTTGCGCTGGAGCAGGTCGCGCCCCTGGGTGAGTGCCGCGACCAGACAGGCTTGGTGGACACATCCATGGTCCTGCGCGGCGAGCAACATGCGCGAGTAGCGCGGGTGAACCGGGAACGCGAGCATGCGGCGGCCGAGTTCGGAGATGTGTCCGTCATGGCCGAGCGCACCGAGGTCGGTGAGCAGTTCCTCCGCGTGGGCGAGTGCGATTTCATCGGGCTTCTCGAGCCAGCGAAACTTCCGCAGGTCCCCGACGCCCGCCGCTTTGAGCGTGAGGACGATCTCCGCGAGATCGAGCCGCTTGATCTCGGGGAGCTCGTGCGGGGCGCGTTCGTCGTGCTCCGGACGCGACCACAGGCGGACGCATTTGCCCGGCGAGGTGCGTCCCGCGCGGCCGGCGCGCTGGTCGGAGCTTGATTGGGAAATCTTCTCGATGAGCAGCGTGTTGATGCCGCGGTTGGCGTCATAGCGCGCGAGGCGGGCGAGCCCGCTGTCGATGACAAGTTTCACGCCGTCAATCGTCACGGACGTCTCGGCGACGTTGGTGGCCACGACGACTTTCGGCTGGTCGTAGCGCGCGACGGCAGCGTCCTGGTCGCGTGGAGGCAGTTCGCCGTGAAGCGGGAGCAGGATGTAACCGCGTGATTCGGCCGAGTTGCGGAGAGCTTCGAGGGTCTGGCTGATTTCGTAGCCGCCGGGCATGAACACAAGCACGTCGCCGCTCCCGCCGGAGCGCACGTGCGCGATGAAAGCGTCCGCGGCAAGTTCCCACGGCGGCGGGGCGTTCTCACCGAGCCTGTGCGGCAGATACTCGACGTGCACGGGGAAAACGCGGCCCTGCGATGCAAGCATCGTGCACGGCCACATAAAGTCCTCGAGCGCCCCGGCGTCGAGCGTCGCCGACATCACGAGGATGAGCAGGTCGGGGCGCAGCGTTTCCTGAAGTTCGAGAGCGCGGGCGAGCGTGATGTCCCCGTAGAGGTGCCGCTCGTGAAACTCGTCGAAGATCAGCGCCTGCACGCCCTGCAGCTTCGGGTCGTTGAGAAGCCGGCGCAGAAGAATGCCTTCCGTCTCGAACTTGATCCGCGTGACGTCACTGGTGAAGTTCTCGAACCGGACCTGATAGCCCACTTCCCGGCCGGCTTGCACACCCATCTCGAATGCGACGCGATGCGCGAGCAGGCGGGCCGCGAGCCGGCGCGGTTGCAGGATCACAACCTGGCCGTCGCCGAGCAGGCCGTGCTTGAGGAGCATCTGCGGGACTTGCGTGGACTTTCCCGAGCCGGTGGGAGCCTGCAACACGAGGCGCTTGGTCGCCTTGAGCGCCGAGAGAATGTCGGACTCGATGTCGTAGATGGGAAGGCGGTCGGCCATCGGCCGGGCGTTGTATCGCGGTGGAGATGCTGACGCGAAGGCAAAATCGCGAACTCAAGTCCGCTATGGCGACGCGGGCTTCGTCTCGTTCGAAGCCGGTGGCGAGTCCTTGAACAGCACCGCGAAGACGACGATCAGCGCGCCCGACATTGCCGCGGGCACAAACCAGATGTGCTGCCACAAGTGCGCGTGCCCGTCGGGAACAGCGGGATACGTCAACGCACCCGCCGTGACGCCGGCGAGCCATGAGCCGACGAACATCCCCGCGCCAAGCGTGACGAACGCGTGGAACCCCTGCGTCGCCGCGCGGATATCCTCCGTCGCCCGCTGGTCCACATACATGCGGCCCATCACGAAGATGTAGTCGTAGCACATCCCGTGCACGGCGATCGCGATGTAGAGCATCCACGTCGCGTCGCGCGCGGCGTCGAATTGCGTCAACAGGCCGAATCGCACCGTCCACGCGACCATGCCGAGGATGAGGATGCCTTTGACGCCGAGGTGCCGCAGCAGAAATGGCAGCAGCAGCAGGAACACCACGTCCGACACTTGCGCGCCCGTGAGCTTCATCGCGGCGTTGGTGATCTTGAGCTCGCCCATGAATGCGTGCATCCAGTTGAAGTAGAAACTCAGCGGGATGCAGATCAGGAACGAGCACAGGATGAACGTGCAGAAGGAGCGGTCGCGCATGAGCTTGAGCGCGTCCAGGCCGAGCATCGTCCGCACACTCACCGGCGCGCTGGCGCCCTTCGGCGGCGTGTGCGGCAGCGTGAACGAGTAGAGGCCCATCACCAGCGCCGCTCCCGACGCCAGTCGGAACATGCCCGCGTTGTCCTCCAGCTTGAACGCGCTCAACGCAAACCCCGCCGCGATCCAGCCCACGCTCCCCATGAACATGACCAGCGGGAATTCCTTCGAGGGGTTCTTCGAATGATGCAGCGTCAGCGCGTTCGTGAGCCCGTGCCCCGCCATGTAAGTGATCGTGTAGGCGATGAGCGCCGGATAGAACGCGCCAAATGACCGCGTGGTGGAGACGTAATAGAGCAGTGCCGCCCCCGCGAGGTGCAGGCAGCCGAGCAACCGTTGCGTGGCGAAGAACCGGTCGGCGATGATCCCCGCGAAAAACGGCGACACCATCGCGCCGATCGCGGTCGTCCCGTAGGCCAGCCCGATCTGCCCGCCGGGGAACTTGAGTTCGTTGTTCAGGTAGGTGCTCAGCGTGACATACCACGAGCCCCACACGAAGTAGTGCAGGAACACCATGAACCAAAGGCGCAGGAAGAGCGTGAAGGACATGCGTCGGAGTGTTGGAGGACGCGCGTGTTCTACGGGTTCGAGGCGGCGCGGTCAATGAATTCGACGGGCCGGATGGAGTGCGCGACGCGAAGCTCTGAAGTATTCAGTGTTCAGTGTCCGGTATTCAGTGTTCAGTTTCGGGCGTTCATCGCGCGGCACGAGGCCTCGCGGGCTGAACACTGAACACTGATTACTGAACACGTCCGGTGACCGCCTCCGAGCCGCCAACTTCTTCGCGCTGGCCTGTCGTCCTCTTCTCCCTTGCCGCCTTCTTCCTCCTGCTCGGCACGCGCGGGTTGAACGAGCCCGACGAGGGACGCTACGCCGAAATCGCGCGTGAGATGATCGAGCGCGGCGACTGGCTCGTGCCGCATCTCTGGTATGTGCCGCACCTCGACAAACCGCCGGTGACCTACTGGCTTGTCGCGGCGTCGCTGAAGCTGTTCGGCTTGAACGCCTGGGCCGTGCGGCTGCCGCTCGCGCTCGCCGGCTTGAGCGGCGTGTGGGCGGCGTTTCTTCTCGCGCGCAGCATCGCCGGCGCGGGCGCGGGCCGGACGGCCGCGCTCGTGCTCGCAAGTTCCATGCTCTTTTGGGCGATGGCGCGGATGCTCACCACCGACATTTTCCTCACGCAGTTCATCACGTGGTCGCTCTATTTCTTCTGGCGAAGCTGGCGCGAACTCGACGCGCTGAGCGACGAGGATGAGGACGCCCGCGGCCGCGCGGGTCGCAAGTCATTCCTCTGGCAAGTCGCCGCGTGGGCCGCGCTCGCGGGGGGCTTTCTCACGAAAGGTCCCGTCGCCGTGGCGATCCCATTCGCCGCGGTTGTTGCGCTGCTGGTGTTCCGGCGGGCGGACAAGGTCCGCTTGAACATCCTCGTCATCGGCGCGGTGGGCGGCACGCTCATCTTTTCCCTGCTCGCGCTGCCGTGGTATTTCGCCGTGTTCAAGGCCGTGCCCGGCTCGTTCGATTTCATGGTGAAAGGGCAGGCCATCGGCCATTCGCTTGGCGGCATCGACAACCGCGGCAAGCCGTTCTACTTCTTCATCGGCGTGCTGGCGGCGGGCTTCCTGCCGTGGACGCCGCTGCTCGGCTGGCTGTGGCGCCGCGCGCACTGGCGCCTGCTCGGCAAGGCGCACAGGGACGCGTGGGTGCTTCTGACCGCCTGGGCCGCATTCACGTTCGTGCTGTTCTCCCTCACGCGCGCGAAGCTGCCGGCTTACATCGTGCCGATGTTCCCCGCGCTCGCGGTGCTGGTGGCGATGAGGTGGAGGGAGGGGTTCGAGGAATGGGGACAGGAAGCACTCGCCTCGAGGCTGCGCACCGCGACGGCGTGTTGTGCATGGCTGCCGTTGATCACCCTGCCGCTCGTGTTCAAGTTCGCGTTCAAGTTGGATGATCAACCGTGGATGCGGACCGGGATGGGTTTGGGCTGCTTCATGGTGGTTGCGGTCGCGTTCTTTGCTTCTCGCCATTGGAACGTGCGGGGTTTCCCACTGCAACCCGCGGCCATGAGCGCAGTCGCGCTCCTCACCGTGCTGTTTTGGACTCCAGAAATCGAAACCCGCCTTCGCAGCAACCAGACCCTCGCGCCGCTGGGCGCCGCGCTCCGCGCCGAAGTCAGGCCGGGCGATGCCATCCTCTGCATGACGCGCATTCCGCAGGGCCTGCCCTTCCACGCTTTCCCCGCCATCAACGCCACGAACCGTCCGTTCATCCACGGCTTCCCCATGCACCGCGTGCCCTTTGCGTTTCCCGGCAACGCCGACCGCATGAAGCCCCTGCTCATCCCGGATGAGCCCTCGCTCTCGACGTTCCTCGGCGGCGACCGCCGCGTGCTCGTCGTGGGATTCAAGGGGGATGTCGAGAAAGTCCGCCGGCTGCTTCCGGATTCGACACCGAGGCTGGTTCTCGCATCCGGCGAGTGGGAACTGTTCAGCAACCGTTGAAGCGCACCGGGGCGCTGAAGCACGGCGCGGTGACTTCCATGGTGTGCGCCGGCAGAGCGCAGCGGCGACCGCGCTTGGGGACGCATCGGCGAAAGCGGCGACGCGACGGACTTGCCGGCGCACTCCAAAGCACCCGCGCGATTCACCTGCCGCTTTTCTGAGTGAATTCACCGGCGCGACCTGTAATCTCCTGCGCACCTATGAAGCGACTTCTTCTCCTCCTTTCCGCCGTGGTCGCACTCGCGATCCCCGCTACCGCCGCCGCGCCCTTCGAGCTGAAGGACGGCGACCGCGTCGTGTTCCTCGGCGACACGCTGATGGAGCGCGAGCAGCATCACGGCTGGATCGAGCTGATGCTCACCACGCGCTTCCCCGACCGGCGCGTGACCTTCCGCAACCTCGGCTGGAGCGCGGACCTCCCGGACGGCGAGTCGCGCCTAGGACTCTCGCTCGGGCAGGCCGGCAACGAGCCGCCGGGCGAAGCGTGGAAGCTCATTCAAAAACAAATCGAGGAGACCAAACCGACAGTCGCGTTCATCGGCTACGGCATGGCCGCGTCGTTCGCGGGCGAAGCGGGGTTGGAGAAGTTCAAGGCGGACTACAACCGGCTGCTCGATGCGATTGAGAAGATTTCGCCGGGGTGCCGGTTTGTGTTGCTGTCACCCATCAAGCACGAGCAAGTGCCGTGGATGTCGCTAGACCCGACGAAGCACAATGAACAACTGAAACTTTATGTTGATGCCTGCCGTTTGATTGCGAAGGAACGCAGTGCATTCTTCGTGTCGCTTTTTGACCGGGGGCCGATGCACTTCTCTTTATATGAGGCAACGCGAGAGTCGACTGGAAATGTCAGCCGAAGTGAAATCTTTCAGACAGAGAACGGAATTCATCTGGGGGAACTCGGCTATCACCAGACAGCTCGGTCTTTGGAACTGGCTCTCTTCGGAACGCGTCACACACTGAATCCTGGATTTTCTGCGCACATGCAGCATTTGCGGCAGTTAATCCTCCGCAAAAACGAGTTCTTCTTCCACCGCTCCCGCCCGGCGAACATGGCTTACATCTTCGGCTTCCGGAAACGCGAGCAGGGCAAAAACGCCGTCGAGATGCCGCAGTTCGACCCGCTCATCGCCGCCGAGGAGAAGAAGATTCGCGAGCTGTGCAAGCACTTGAACGACGCGAGCTTCAAGCCCGGCCCCGAACTCCAGCCCGCCGCGCTGCTCGGCAAGGCCGCCGCCGCCAAGCACACGCCGCAGCCCACGCCCGAGTTCACCGTGGCGGAAGGTCTCGAAGTCACGCTCTGGGCCGAGAACCCGCACCTCGCCAAGCCCATCCAAATCAACTTCGATCCGCAGGGCCGCCTCTGGGTCGCCAGCAGCGAGGTCTATCCGCAAATCGAACCCGGCCAGGCCGCGCACGACAAAATCGTCGTCCTCGAAGACACCAAGGGCGCGGGCAAGGCCGACAAGGCCACAGTCTTCGCCGACGGCTTGCTCATCCCCACCGGCCTCGCGCCCGGCGATGGCGGCGTGTATGTCGCGCAGAGCACCGAGCTGCTGCACTTGAAGGACACCAACGGCGACGGCAAGGCCGACGTGCGCCGGGTCGTTCTCTCCAGCTTCGGCACCGAGGACACGCACCACAACCTTCACACGCTGCGCTGGGGGCCGGACGGCCGGCTGTGGATGAGCCAGTCCATCTACACGCGCAGCGAGGTCGAGACGCCCCACGGCGTCGTGCGCCTGCGTTCGGGCGGCGTGTTCCGCTTCGAGCCGTCGTCGCTGAAATTGGAAGTCGTCTTCAAGGGCTGGGTGAACAGTTGGGGCCACCAGTTCGACGAGTTCGGCCAGAGCTTCATGACCGACGGCGCGGGCGGCGGCGGCATCAACTGGGGTCTCCCCGGCGGCATGTATGTGACTTACGCCCGCGCGCGCCGCATCCTCCCGAGCGTCAGCCCGGGCGGCTACCCGAAGTTCGCCAGCCTCGAAATCATCCGCAGCCAGCACTTCCCCGCCGACTGGCAGGGCCGCCTGGTGACGTGCGACTTCCGCGCGAACCGCGTGACGAGTTTCAGCATCACCGAGCAGGGCGCGGCCTACATCACCAAGCAGGAGACCGACATCTGCCGCACCTCGAACAACACCTTCCGGCCGATTGACGTGAAGCTCGGCCCCGACGGTGCGCTCTACATCGCCGACTGGAGCAACCCGATCATCCAGCACGGCGAGGTGGACTTCCGCGACCCGCGCCGCGACCACGAGCACGGCCGCATCTGGCGCGTGGCGATGAAGGGCAAGCCGGTCCTGAAAAAACCGGAGCTGGTGAAAGCCGGCACGAGCGCATTGCTCAACGAACTGATTTCGCCCAACCACTTCAACGCCTCCCAAGCCACGCGCCTCCTCGTGGAGAAAGGCGCCGACGCCGTCGCGCCCGAGCTGAAGACCTGGACCGCGAAGCTCAAGACCGAGAAGGAGCAGCTCGCTGCACTGTGGATTCACCAGTCCCTGAACATCCCCGCGCCGGAGCTGGTCACCAAGCTGCTCGCCGCGCAGGACGGCCGCATCCGCGCCGCCGCGGTGCGGGCGTTGAGCTTCGCCACGGCTGCGCCCACCAAACCAGTGCTGGTCGCCGACGCGAACGGGACCGCGAGCACGTATCTCGCGGACGCCAGCGCGAGCTTCGCCGAGAGCGACACCGTCGCGCGACTCACCAAGCTTGTCGCTGACCCGCACTCGCGCGTGCGCGTCGAGGCCGTCCGCGCGCTGGCGAAGTTCCCGTCCGCCAAGTCCGCTGAGCTCGTGCTCTCCGCCGTGGACACCATCGGCACGGACCCGTTCCTCGACTACGCGGTGTGGCTTTCCATCAACGAGCTGGCGCAGCCGTTCCTCGCCGCGCTGGAGTCCGGCGCGTGGGGGCCCAACTCACCGGCGAAACAAGCGCAGCTTGAGTATGCGATGAAGGCGCTCGACCCCGCGCTGGCGTCATCCAGCGTCGCGAAGATTCTCGCCGCCAAGCCGCTCACCAAGGATGGCTCCGGCCCGTGGATTGAACTCATCGGTGCCGCCGGCGGTCCGGCGGAAATCAACCGCCTCTGGGAGCAGGTCGTGAAGCGCGACTTCACCGACGCCGCGCTCAACCGTGCGCTCGCCGCGCTCACCTCCGCCGCTCGCCTCCGCAATGTGAAGCCCGCGGGCGACGCCTCGCGCGGCCTCGCGCTGCTCTCCTACGCGAACCTCGCCACGCGCGTCGCCTTCGTGAACTTGCAGGGTGCGTGGAAGAATCCCGGCGCGGCTTTCGCCGAGATGGTGAAGCTCGCCGGCACAGAGAACACGCCCGCCGAGGTCCGCACCGCGCTCTTTGGTGCGTTCCGTGAGTTGGGCGCGATTGGCCCCGTGCTGGGCGCGCTGCAACCGCTGGCAGCGAAGACTTCGCCCGCGCCCGTGCGCCGCGCCGCCGCCGTCACGCTCGCGTCGCTCCAGCCCGCGAAGTTCGCCGACCTCGCGCTCGACGAACTGGCCGAGACGAAGACCGAAGCCGAGGCGCTCGACCTCTGGCGCAGCGTGCTCGCCACCAAGGGCGCGGCCAAATCGTTCGGCGAAAAAGTCGGCAGCCGCACCGCGCTGCCCCCGCACGTCGCCAGCTCCGGCCTCCGCGCCGCCCGCGAAGGCGCGCAGCCGGACGCCACGCTCGTCGCCTCGCTCACCAAGCTCGCGAACATCACCGCACTTTCGCCCGACAAGCTCACGCCCGCGAAGCTTAAGGAACTGGCCGACCTCGCCGTGAAATCCGGCGACCCCGCGCGCGGCGAGCGCGTGTATCGCCGTGCGGAACTCGGCTGCGTGCTCTGCCACAGCATCGGCGGCGCGGGCGGCAAGGTCGGTCCCGACATGACGAGTATCGGCGCAAGCGCGCCGGTGGATTACCTCGTCGAGTCCGTGCTGTTGCCGAACGCGAAGATCAAGGAGGGCTTCCACTCGACCGTCATCACGACGAAGGACGACCAGGAGTTCAGCGGCTTGCTCGTGCGCGAGACGGGGCAGGAGGTCGTCGTCCGAAACGCGCAGAACGTGGAAGTCTCCGTGGCGAAGAACAACATCGCCCGGCGCGGGAACTCCCAGTTTTCGCTCATGCCCGCCGGCCTGCTCGACACGATGCCGGAGGCCGAGCAGCTCGACCTCATCGCGTTCCTCTCGAAGCTCGGCAAGCCCGGCAACTTCGACGCGGGCAAGGGCGGCGTGGCGCGCGTGTGGCGCGTGCTGCCGGTCACGCACCGCATGAGCCAGGACGGCATCGAGCCGTTCACGAAAGGCGATTTCACCGGCAAGTGGGACCAGTTCCACAGCGGCTTTGCTGGCGGGCTCGCTTGGGGCACGACGACAACCCTCGTGAACGGCGCGCTGTCGAAGCCCGAGTTCGAGGAACTCGCGAAGGCGCCGCTGCACGTGACGGTGAATCACCTCGTCGCCGGCACAACCTTCACAGCCTCGAAGCCCGGCCCCGTGACGCTCGTCCTCGAAGGCGGGGACAAGCCCGATGTGTGGCTTGACGGCAAGCCCGTCAAGCCCTCGCCGAGCGGCGAAATCAAGACGACTGTCACCGCTGGCGCGCACACGATCGTGCTGCGCTTCGACGCTCAGAAGCCGCCCGCCTCGACACGAGTGCGGTCGGCGGACGTGACGTTCAGCCTGAACTGACATCGCCTCCATTTGCACCCCGATGCAGCGCGTGAGAGTCTCACGCCTCGAAAGCAGCCGGCATCGTTGGCATCGGCCACATCGCCTCTGGCATCGCGCTCGTGGCGCTGCACGATGCTGCGGGCAAGGGCCCGCGTGCCGGAGGCATCGAAGAGTTTTGACGGGAGGGGACCTGGCTCCGGCGCAGGAATGGCGCGAGTCAAGAGCGCGCCGTTGCGCCGCGCCGAGTTTCTTGTTTTCACCCTTTGGACCAGGTGTATCATCGCCGCGCCGCCGGACCATCGGCGGAGCGATTTTGTCCGTTCGCGCCGCGTCCACTCCGCCCCAGATGAGCCAGAAGAAGCAAATGAAAGCGGTGGGCGTGATGCCCACCCGCCGCCAAGTCGCGCTGCTCGACCACGACGAACCCGCCCTGACGGGCCCGAGCCAGTTGAAGGTCCGCACGCTCGACGTCGGCATCTGCGGCACGGACCGCGAGATTTGCACGTTCGTCTACGGCGCGCCGCCCGCCGGTTCGGAGTATCTCGTGCTCGGCCACGAATCGCTCGGCCAGGTCATCGAGGTCGGCTCCCGCGTCAAGCGCATCCAGGTGGGCGACCTGGTGGTGCCTTCCGTGCGCCGGCCCTGTGACGACGCGCACTGCCGCCCCTGCCGCGCCGACCTTCAGGACTTCTGCGCCACGCACAAGTTCGTCGAGCGCGGCATCAACCAGACGCACGGTTACATGACGGAGTTTTACGTGGACGACGAGAAGCACTTCACGCTCGTCCCGCCCACGTTGCGTGACTTCGCAGTGCTCGCCGAACCGCTGACCATCGCCGAGAAAGGACTCGCGCAGGTGTGGCGCATCCAAAGCCGGCTGCCGTGGGCTTCTGCCAAGCCGGGCAGGCCGGGCAATGGGCTCCGCGCGGTCGTGCTCGGCGCCGGGCCCATCGGCATCCTCGGCGCGATGACGCTCGTCTTGAACGGATTTGAAACGTGGGTTTACTCGCGGTCGCCAAAGCCAAATGACAAAGCCGCGCTCGTCGAGAGCTTCGGCGCGAGATACATCTCCGCGCAGGAGAAGACGCCGCAGGAACTCGCCGCGATGGTCGGCAACATCGACCTCGTCTACGAGGCGCTCGGCGTGTCGCACGTCGCCTTCGGCGTGATGGAAGTGCTCGGCCTCAACGGCGTGTTTGTCTTCACCGGCATCCCCGCACCCGAGGGCCACATCTCAGTGCCTGGCAACGTGCTCATGCGCAATCTCGTGCTGAAGAACCAAGTCGTCGTCGGGACGGTCAACGCGGACAAGGCCGCATTCGAGAACGCCATCCGCGACCTCGGCGAGTTCAAGAAGCGCTGGCCCAAGGCGCTCGCAAACGTCATCAGCGCGCGCCATCCCGTCGAGAACTTCCGGGACCTCCTCGTCGCCAAGCCCACCGGCATCAAACACGTCATCACCTTCAGCAAGTAGCTGGAGCCATCGCCCTTTTCGCATGAGCACATCCAGCCCCTGGCTCGACATCACCGTCACCTTGCGCGACGGCATGGTGCACTGGCCGAATGACCCCGAGTGCCGCGTCTCACTGCACGTCAAGCTCGGCGACCCTGTGCCCGACCAGCCCGGGAAAACCATCCCGTGCAATCTGACGAAGCTCTCGCTCTGCGCGCACACCGGCACCCACATGGACGCCCCGCGGCATTTCATCCGCGACGGCCGCACGATGGAGTCCATGCCGCTCGACGCCGTCATCGGCCCGTGCCGGGTCATCGCACTCAAACACAAGTCCGCGATCACGGTGGAGGAATTGAAGCCGCACAAGCTCAAGCGCGGCGAGCGCGTGCTGTTCAGGACGCGCAACTCCACCCGCTCGTGGCGGCTCGCGAAGACCTCAACCTTCGATGAGCAGTTCATCTACATCCCGGCCGACACAGCGAGCTACCTCGTCGAGCGCGGCGTGATGACGGTGGGCGTGGATTACCTGAGCGTCGGCGGGTGGCAGAAGGACGGCGTCGAGTGCCACCAAATCATGCTCGGCGCGGAAATCTGGATCATCGAAGGCCTCGACCTTTCGAAGATCAAGCCCGGCCACTACGATCTCGTCTGCCTCCCGCTGAAAATCCTCGGGGCCGACGGCGCACCGGCGAGGGCGGTGTTGCGGGCGAGGAAGTGAAGCCCCGCGACGCGCGGCGGCGCGTCACGCGAGGATGTCGCGGATCACCTCGCCGTGCTCGATGTCGAGGCGCTTTCGACCTGGGATTTCCAGCCGGCGCGAGTCGAGCCCGAGCTGCTTGAGCAGCGTCGCGTGCACATCCGTCACATAGTGCGCGGGCTCCACGGCGTGAAACCCGAGTTCATCCGTCGCGCCGTGCACGACCCCGCCCTTGATCCCGCCGCCCGCCATCCACACGCTGAAGCCGTAGGGATGATGGTCGCGCCCGTCCGAGCCTTGCGACCCCGGCGTGCGGCCGAACTCCGTCGCGAAGACCACGATCGTCTCGTCGAACAGGCCGCGCGACTTCAGGTCGCGCAACAGCGCCGCGCACGGCTGGTCCACCTGCCGCGCGAGGTTGGTGTGATTCGCCTTCAACCCGCCGTGCGCGTCCCACGCGCCCGCCGCGCCGTCGCCGTGCTGGATTTGCACGAACCGCACGCCACGCTCGATCATCCGCCGCGCCGCGAGCAATTGCGTGCCGAACGCCCGCGTCGGTTCGCTCTCCGTCCCGTAGAGTTTCTTCGTCTCCGCGGATTCCTTCCCCAGATCCATCACCTCGGGCACCGCCATCTGCATGCGGTAGGCGAGTTCGTAGGATTTGATGCGCGCGGCGAGGCTCGCGTCGAGCGGATGCCGTTGCGCCGCGAGGCGATCGAGCTTGTTGACGAGGTTGAACTGGATTTCCTGCTCCGCCGCGCTCACGTCCGCCTCGGGCTTGGCGTAAGCCAGTGGCTCGCGAGGGTCGATCTTCAATGGCACCGCATCGTAGGCCGGACCGAGATAGTGGCCGTCGCGCGTGTCGAAGAACCGCGGGCCCATGTTCACGAACTGCGGGAGGTTTTCGTTCAGGGTGCCGAGCCCGTAGTTCACCCACGCGCCGATCGTCGGCACCGGCGGCTCGAGCATGTGGCGGCCGGAATGGAACTGCACCTGCGCGCCGTGGTTGTCGTCCGTCGTCCACATCGAGCGCACGATCGCGATGTCGTCCACGCATTCGCGGATGTGCGGGAAGAAGTCGCTCACCTCGATGCCGCTGCGCCCGGCCTTTTGGTAGCCGACTTGCAGCGGGTAAATCTTGTTCCGTTGCTGGCCGTTGGCGTCGTTCACCACCACCACGCGCACGCGTTTGCGCTTCTCCGGGTCGTTGATGCCCTTGAACGGCGTCTCCTCGAAGGTCTTCCCCGCGTAGTGGTTCAGCGCCGGCTTCGGGTCAAAGCTCTCCATGTGGCTCACGCCCCCGCGCATGAACAGCCAGATCACGCTCTTGGCCCGCGGCGCAAAGTGCGCGGTGCCGGTCGGCGCCTGCCACGCCGCGTCCGAACCACGGGCCTCGCGCGCAAGCATCGTGCCGAGCGCGAGCCCGCCGAAGCCAAGCGCGGTGCCGTGGAGGAACCCGCGACGGGAAACGACATCCCGCCGTTTCACGAAACACTCGCGCTGGTTGTTCATCGGGGCCTTTGGCGGCACGGGACTTGGACGCGCCGGCGGCTGCCCGCCCATCAAACGGAATTCGAACCGGCCCGTCGCAGCACAGCGGGGCGACTTTGATCGCAGCGAGTCATCGCCCGTCTTCACAACTCGCGCCGGGAAACTTGAACACCCGCGTCCAAAACCCGGGACTAGATCATGTGGCAACACATCGCGTCGCGGAGCTTCGGCTCAAACCACGTGCTCTTCGGTGGCATCAAGCCGCCGGCGTCCGAAATGGCCATCAAGTCCTCGATGCTCGTCGGGAACATCGAGAACGCGCACGCGGCGTCGCCCGAGTTGACGAGCCGTTCAAGCTCGGCCGTGCCACGGATGCCGCCGACGAACTGGATTCGCGTGCTCGTGCGCGGGTCCTCGACGCCGAACAAGGGCGCGAGCACGACCTTTTGAAGCAGCGTCACGTCGAGCTTCTCGACCGGGTCGCTCGTCGCGGTGAACTGCGGCCGGAAGTGCAGCGTGCGCCATGAGCCGCCCAGGTAGAATCCCAGCTCGTGCTTGCGCGAAGGCTTCGCCGCGCCCGCGTCCTTGATCACAAAGACGGAGTCGAGCGTCGCGAGCAACTCCCCCGGCGAGCGGCCGTTGAGATCCTTGAGCACGCGGTTGTAGGGCAGGATTTGCAACTGGTCATGCGGAAAGATCACCGTGAGGAAACGATCGCTGTGACCCGCAGCCTTGCGCGCTGCCGACACGCGCGCGGCCGCGGCGCTGCGATGATGACCGTCCGCGATGTAGAGGCACGGCACACGCGCGAACTCGTCCTCAATGCGGCGCAGGTCGGCGGCGCCCGCAAAAACCCACGCGGAATGGCGAACGCCATCGGGCGCGGTGAAATCAATCTCCGGCGCCGCCGCGGTGCGCGTCGTCACAATCTCGTTGAGCGCAGCGGTCGCCCGGTAGGTGAGGAAGACCGGACCGGTCTGCGCGTCGAGCGCTTCCATGTGGCGGACGCGGTCGTCTTCTTTGTCGGGCCGCGTGAGTTCGTGCTTTTTGACGATGCCGCGCTGGTATTCGTCGCAACTCGCGACCGCGACGATGCCGGTCTGCGAGTGCGCCCCCATCACCTGCCGATACGCGTAGAAGCACGGCTGCGCGTCCTGCCGCAGCGCGCCTTGAGCGATGAGGCGCCGGAAGTTCTCGCGACCCTTCGCATACACCCCGGGCGCGTGCACGTCGGTGCCGGCGGGCAGGTCGATCTCCGGCTTGCTGACGTGCAGGAAGCTGAGAGGGTTGCCGGCGGCCATGGCGCGCGCCTCGTCGGACGACATCACGTCGTAAGGCAGCTCGCAGATGCGCGCCGCGAGCGCGGGAACGGGCCGGAGCGCGGCAAAGGGTTTCACGGTCGCCATAAAGCGCGGCGACGATAGGAACCGTCCGCGGCGGTTGCACGTCAAAAGCGCACGCCGCGCGCCTCGTCGCGATCGAAGTGCCCGTTCACGAGAAAGTGGACCGTTTGATGGCGTGCGGCCGGGTTCCGCATCATGAAGGTGTGGGACGAGTGCACCACCACGTGGTCCTTCATGCCGGCGATGCGGGTCGCATTGACCGTCACCTTGCTGTCATTCGGCCTCTCGTCGAGCAGGAATCCGCCGAACAGCGGGCGGTCCCCCGCGATGACACCGAGCTCAAAGTTCGCCGGACCAAGCCGCGCGGGCAGGTCATCGGGGCCGGTGCCGAGCCGCGGCAGATTCGGCCCCACCACCCACCGCACGACGTCGCAGCACTTGAACCAATCCGCGAGGGTGCTGCCGCGGTTCGGCGGGCCGAGCATCACCACGCGGCCGAGGTTGGTGAAGGTGTGCGTGGCGAGGTGTTGCCGGAGAAGAATGCCTCCAAGCGAGTGCGAGACGAAGTGGACCTTCGCCGTCCCGGCGGGAATGCGACGTGCGAGTTCCCGCGGAAGGTAATCGTCTGCGATGCGCTCGACCGGCACGCGCCACGAAGGGTAGCTGAGGTTTACCACGTGATAGCCCGCGCGGCGGAGGTCGCGCTCGATGGGTTTCATTGAGACCGGAAACCGCCCCAGCCCGTGCAGGAGGACGACACATTCGCGGCGTTCCGAATTCGTGGGGGCGCCGTGCGCCGGCCCGGTTGCGGCGAAGCAGAGCAGCGTGAACGAGATGAGCATGAGCAGCGGCATGGCGTCACATCAGCTTCTGCAACTCGCGATGGTTCACCTTTCCCGTGCCCAGTTTCGGAATTTCCCGGACAACCCTGATCTCTCGCGGGACGCAGAGGTTTGACAGGCCTTTCGCCTTCACCGCTTCGCGGATTTCACCAAGCTGGAGCCGTGATTCGTTTGACACGGCGATGAGCCGCTCGCCCTTGTCTTCGTCCGGCACGGCGATGACGGCCACGGCGCAGCGCAGGCCGTATTGCGGGAACGCGCCGGCCAGCGCGTCCTCGACGGCGGTGAGGCTGACCATTTCGCCGCTGACCTTGGCAAAGCGCTTCATGCGTCCGCGGATGGTGAGCGAGCCGAGCGCGTCCACGCTCACGATGTCGCCGGTGTCATACCAGCCGCCGTGCGATTGGAAGACCGCGTTCGCGTCGGAGTTGATGTAGCCGCGCATGACATTGGGCCCGCTCACGAAGAGCCGCCCCGCTCTCAGCCCGGCCGCCGCGAGCGCAGGGTCGTCGCTCACGCCCTCGACCGGTTCAAGCTTCATTTCCATTCCGGGCAACAGTCGTCCCACGGTTCCCCAACGCGGCGCCAGCGGCGTGTTCAAGCTCACGCACGGCGCGCACTCGGTCGCCCCGTAGCCTTCGAGAATGCGGATGCCGAACTTTTGCGCCCACGTGGTCGCCGTCGCCTCCTGCAGCTTTTCCGCCGCGGCGAACAAGTAGCGCAAGCTGCGAAAGTCGTAGGGATGCGCCTTGCGCGCATAGCCGTTGAGGAAGGTGTTGGTGCTGATGAAGACGGTGCAGTTGGACTCATACACCGCGGCCGGCACCACGCGATAGTGCAGCGGCGACGGATACAGAAACACGTGCATCCCGCGCACGAGCGGCAGGAACGTGCCGACCACGAGCCCGAAGCTGTGGAAGAGCGGCAGGCAGTTGAAGATGCGGTCGCCGTCGTGAAGGTCCGTGATGGCAAGCATCTGGCGGATGTTGGCGAGGATGTTCCGGTGCGAAAGCTCGACGCCCTTCGGCACACCCTCGGAACCGGAAGTGAAGAGCACGACCGCGGCGTCCGCGGGCGAGTGAGAAGCGTCCGGTGCGGGGTGCGGAGTGAAGTAGCTGCGGGCGAGCGCGGCGAGTTTGCCTGCGCTCGTGATGTCGGCGCGGACGTCTTCAAGGTAGATGAGCTCGATGCCGGCTTGCGTGAAGGGCTCGGGCTTGAGCCGCGCGCGCTCGAAGAAGAGCCGCGACGTGACGACTTGCTTCAATCCCGCGAGTTCGCAGCACGTGAGCATCACGGTCGGGCCGGTGGAGAAGTTCAGGATGGCTGGCACTTTGCCGAGGCTCCACAACGCAAGCACCGTGACAGGGAAGCTGTTCACATTCGGCAGCAAGATGCCGACACGCGAAACTGAAGCTCCCCGCTCCACCCGCCCCGCAAGCGCCTTCGACAGGACGCGCACGCCGACCATCAGCTTGCGATACGTCAACTCCGTGCCGCTCGCGTCCTCCATCACCACGTGGTTGGGCACTTGCGACGCGGTCTCGGCCACCGCGGACAGCACGTCGCCTGCTCCGAACGCCATCTCCACACGGAACTGCTGCTCGACCATGCGGTCGCGCAGCCAGGTGGTGAGCGTTTCGCGGGCTTGCGCGGTGCCCACGTGGTCGAGCTTCGGCGGTGTGAGCAACTCGCTGTAATGCGCCGTCACGCGCGGACAGCACTTGGTCCAGCCGGGGTGCCGCGAGAACGGCAGCCGGTGCGCGTCGCGCAAATACGCGGTGATGACCTTCGCGTTCGTCTTGTGCATGAGGAAGCCCGTGCCATCGAACAGCTTCATCAGCGCGCCGGTGAGCGAGAGCCGGCCCTCGGGGAACAGCACGAGCCGGCCGCCGCCCTGCAGGAACTCCGCCATGCGCTTGACGGCGTAAGGCGACGCGGGATCCACGGGGAACGTGTGGCGGTTGACCATGATCGCGCGGTGCAGCGGGCTCACGCGGGACGCGGGCTCGCTCGTGACGAACCGCCAGTCATCGTCGAGACAGACGAACAGCAGCAGCCAGTCGAACCACGAAACGTGGTTGGGCAGCAGCAGCACAGGACCGGGCGACTTGAGCGCGTCGGTATCGTAGGCGCGGAAGCGCAGCAGCAGACGCAACAGCAGGCGGAAGATGAGCTTGATCATGGCCCGTCGTTGCGCCGCCGCCTCGGCGGGCAGGATGGCGGTTGCTTCTCCGGGATTTTCAGCAGCGTCACCGTGACAAACACCAGCGCGGCGAGGCCGAGGAACACCTCAGGCGCGCTCGCGCCGCGGCTGGTGGCGAAAGCGACGAGCCCGCCGCTCAGCGTCATCGCCACGTTCTCCTGGAAATTCTGGCACGCGATGGTCTTGCCGAGCTTCCAGGGATCTCCCTCGGCCTGCAGCGCGGCGTTGAGCGGGATGAGAAACAGGCCCGCGAACAACCCGACCCCGATGAGTCCCGCGACGGCGAGCTTGCGTTGCGTGTGCGCGTCGAGGCCGAGGTGGTTTATGAGTCCGAGCGACGCGATGACCGCGGCGAGCATCCAGCCGTAGCGCTGCGTCCAGCGCAGTTCGCCGACGCGGTGCAACTGCCCCGCGAGCATGCTGCCGATCATGACACCGACGGCGAGCCAGAGTCCGAGCAGCGCGATGTCCGTGTTCACGGTGCGCGAGTCCTTGTAGTTGAGCGTCTCGGCGCCCCACGGGTTGAAGTTCATCTTGAACACCGCGCCGCAAATCCAGAAGACGGCTGTGCCAAGCAGCACGCGCCCGAGCCGCTGCTGCGCGAACAGCCCGCGGAAGTGCCCGAAGAATGCGCCGACGGAATTCTGCCAGCGCACGTCCGGGTTGCTCGGGGTGACGGTCATGCAGGCGTTGAGCACCGCGGCGGTGCCGAACAGCACGAGCAGCACGCCATAGCACGCGACCGGCGGGTAATGGTCGATCATCTTCGCGCCGCCGAGCCCGCCGAGCAGGATGGCCAGCAGCGTCAGCATTTCGACCGTGCCGTTGGCCTTCACGAGCCGCTCGAGGGGGAGGATTTCGGGAAGGATGCCGTATTTGGCCGGCCCGTAGATGCACGCGCCGATGCCGACAATGAAGTAGCCCACGCCCTGCCACGCCATCGCACCGGGCCCGGACGAGAGGCTGGCCATGGCGATGAGCGTGCCGACGAGCTTGATGATGTTTCCGCCGAGCAGCCAGCGGGTCTTTGAGAAGCGGTCGTTCAGATAGCCTGTGAGCGGGGCGCCGAGCACGTAGGGGATGAACAACAGCATCGGATACACCGCGTTTGCGAGCTGGTAGTCGGCCTCCGGAATCTCGCCGCGGACCTTCATGAAAGTGAACTGCCCGAGAATGACCGCGAGCACAAACTGGTCACCGAACGCGCCGAGTGTCTGCGCCGCGAGCAGGAGAGGATAATTGCGTGAACCAGCCATGTGCCGCGGCATTACACGCGAAGCCCGCAATGAACGCAACGCGCCGGAGCATCGAAATTTTTCAGCGCCCGTTCGAGGAAGGGACCTGTCGCGCGGGTGCCGCGTCGCGACCGGAGTCCGGGGGTGGAGGGCGGCCTACGGATTCGCCGGCAGCGCGTTGGTC
The DNA here is from genome assembly GCA_016871675.1 of Verrucomicrobiota bacterium. NCBI lineage: Bacteria > Pseudomonadati > Verrucomicrobiota > Verrucomicrobiota bacterium. The sequence continues at coordinate 15,158 of VHCN01000023.1, read as the reverse complement.
TTGCGATACTCCGCGTGGCCGTCGAAGAAGTTGTAATTGCGCCCAAAGTTGTGCGGGGGCGGGACGTTCGGTGGCACGTAAAGCGTGGTGCTGCCGCTGTTGGCCGAGCTGTAGTTCACGCCGTCGATGTCGCCGATCATCCAGATGTCCGAGGGCGATGTGACGCTGAGCCCGTTCGCCGCGGTCTGCCCGGCGGCGCGCAATTCGTCGAGCCGTTTCGACGGCGTGAAAGGCAAGCCGCCCGCCGGCAGGTTCGGGTCGCCGAACATCAACCCCGGCAGCGTGCCGGTGGCGGCCAGGCCGCGGTTGTTGAGCAGGAAACAGAGCCGGGTCGGGTTGAGCGTGGAACCGGTGATCACCGACTCCATCGCGCCTCGATTGGCCGGGCAGGTCCACACGGTGTTGTTCGTGTCCGGCGAGCTGAGGTAACGCGAGAAGACATTCGTGCGGTTGCTGATGTAGTTCGTGCTTGGATTGGCGACAGGATGGCGGATGCCGCGGTTGACCGGGCCGAAGAGAAACCCATCGCTGTCATCCACATAAACCATCATTGCCAAGCCGATCTGCTTGAGGTTGTTCAGGCACTTGATGGATTTGCTCTTGTCCTTGGCCTTGGCCAGCGCCGGCAATAACAGCCCGGCAAGGATCGCGATGATCGCGATGACAACGAGAAGTTCGATCAACGTAAACCCGAATCGACGGCACCTTTGAACAGGCGGGAGCATGGATCGTGGATAGCAGTTTCGGTGCGAATTGAAATCCTATTTTCCCGGGGCTTTCCCCTTCGCCTCACCCTTCTTCGCTTTCCCCGCGCCGGGGCGGATGGCGGTTTCCTCCGGATCGGGGTCGGGCACTTTGAGTTCCTTGCGGAGGTGGTCGAGTTCGGCGTGGAGTTCCTTCTGCGTCGCAGCGTAGTCGGGCGCGCCGTAAACGCTCTTCATTTCGCGCGGGTCCTTTTGCAGGTCGAACAGCTCCCAGTAGTTCATGCTCGCCTCGTAGAAGCGCACGAGCTTGTAGCGCCCGGTCACCACGCCGTAGTGGCGCGCGACGCTGTGCGGGCCGGGGAACTCGTAATAATGGTAGTAGAAGCTCTTGCGCCAGTCGGCGGGCGTCTGGCCGCGCAGCACCGGCACGAGGCTGCGGCCCTGGAGGTCCGCAGGCACGGCCACGCCCGCCGCATCGAGGAAGGTGCTGGCGAAGTCGAGATTGCTCACGATGTCGCGATTCACGCCGCCGGGCTTGGTCACGCCCGGCCAGCGCGCGACGAGCGGCGTGCGCAGCGATTCCTCGAAAATCCAGCGCTTGTCGAACCACCCGTGCTCGCCGAGATAGAACCCCTGGTCGCTCGAATAGACCACGAGCGTGTCCTTCGCGAGCCCCTCGTCGTCGAGGAACTTGAGCAGTCGTCCCACGCTCTCGTCCACGGCGAGGATGCACCCGAGGTAATCGTGCATGTAACGCTGGTAGCGCCAGCGGACGAGGTCCCTGCCTGTGAGATTCGCGTTCGTGAAGGCCGCGTTGCGCGGGCCGTAATACTCATTCCACTTCACCCGCTGTTCCTCGTTGAGGCTGCCGGGGGTGGTGAGCTTCGCATCGAGCAGCGTAAATGTTTTCTCGATCGTCATGTCCTGCGCGCGCTCCGCCTTGCCGCGGCCGGAATAATCATCGAACAGCGTCTCCGGCTCGGCAAACTTGCGGTCGCCGTTCCAGCCGAGGTGGCGCAGCGCCGGCGACCACTCGCGATGCGGCGCCTTCTGCTGGCACATCATCACGAACGGACGGGCCTTGTCGCGGTTCTTGAGCCACGCGAGGGCGAGGTCGGTGATGATGTCGGTGGTGTAACCGCTGTGGCGGACCTGCTGGCCCATGCGGTTCATCGGCGGGTTGTAATACACGCCCTGACCCGGGAGGATTTCCCAGTAATCAAACCCCGTCGGATCACTCACGAGATGCCACTTGCCGACGATGGCCGTCTGGTAGCCCGCCGCCTTGAGCAGCTTCGGAAACGTCTGCTGCGCGCCGTCGAAGCGAGAGTTGGTGTTGTTGTAGAATCCGTTCGCATGGCTGTATTTGCCCGTGAGCACCGTCGCGCGGCTCGGCCCGCAAATGGAGTTGGGCACCACCGCGCGGTGGAAGATCATCCCCTCGCGGGCGATGCGGTCGATGTTCGGCGTCTCCACGAGCTTGCGCGGATCGTTGTAGGCGCTGATGGCCTGATACGCGTGGTCATCGGTGAAGATGAACAGGATGTTGGGCTGCCTCGCGGCGAAGGCCGCCGCCGCCGAGAGCCAGGTCGCAACGATGAGAGCCCCGGCGTTTCGAAGTTTGTTTGCGCGCATAGGTCAGTGAAAGCTGGCTGTCCGGCATGGATTCGAACCATGACAAAGGGCTCCAAAGACCCTTGTGCTACCGTTACACCACCGGACAGGCCGCGACGAAAGTAATGCGGCCCCGCGGTGCTGCAAATCGAAAATTGGCCGCGCCGCCGCCGCTTGCTACGTTCCGCGCGTGCCGTCCGCCGAATACCAGATTGTCCAGCTCCGCAATGGCTCGTTCAGCCTGCGATCGCTGGCGGCCGGCGAGACGTTCCATCCCGTGATCGGGCCGGCGGCGGAAGCCGACACGCTTTACGTGCGCCAACTGCGGCTCGTCGAGCGCGTGCGTGAAGCCGCCGGAAGCGAGTTCGTGGTCTGGGATGTCGGGCTCGGCGGCGCGGCGAACGCACTCGCAGCCCTGCACGCGACACAAGCGCTCGACTGCTCGCTGCGCCTTCTCAGCTTCGATCGCACACTGGAGCCGCTTCGCTTCGCGCTCGAAAACTCCGCCGCGCTCGGCTATTTCGCCGGCTACGAAGCGCTCGTGCGTGACCTGCACTCGGCGAACGAGGCGAGTTCCACCCGGGGCACGCAACGCATCCGCTGGACCGCGCTGGTCACGGATTTCCCGACGTTCATCACTGAGTCCCCAATCGGAGCCGATGACGGCCACCCGCCGCCGCATGCGATTCTGTTCGACCCGTTCTCTCCCGCGGCGAATCCCGCAATGTGGACACTGCCGGTGCTTGGCGCCCTCCACGCTTGGCTCGACCCGGCGCGTCCATGCGCGCTCGCGACTTACTCGCGCGCGACAATGATCCGCGTCGCGCTGCTGCTCGCCGGGTTCTTCGTCGGACGGGGACTTGCCACCGGTGAGAAGGAAGAGACGACGCTCGCGGCGAATTCAACCGCGCTGCTGGACGCGCCGCTCGACCGTCGCTGGCTCGACCGCGCGCGACGCTCGGGTGCCGCCGAACCCCTGGCCGGGCCCCATTATCAGCGCGCGCCGCTGCGCGACGAGACTTGGGAGAAACTCCGCGGCCACCCGCAATTCGCTTGAGCCGCGCGACGACATGGCTCTTCGCCGCGACGCTCTGCCTGAGCGCGGCGCTGCTGTTCTGCGTGCAGCCGATGGTGGCGAAGATGCTCGCGCCGCAACTCGGCGGCACGCCCGCGGTGTGGAACACGTGCATGCTGTTCTTCCAAGCCGCGCTGCTGGCCGGCTACGGTTACGCGCACTGGCTCTCGCGATGGCCGGTGAAACCGCAGCTCGCGATCCACTTCGCCCTGCTTGTCGCGGCCGCAGTGCTGCCGATCCAACTGCGCGCGGACACCGAGCCGCCCGCGGAAACCACGCCGGTTTTCTGGCTGCTGGCCACGCTCGCGGCGACGGTCGGGCTTCCGTTCTTCATCGTCGCGAGCACGTCGCCGCTGCTGCAACGGTGGTTCTCCAAGTCCGAAGCGAAGGGCGCGGGCGATCCCTATTTCCTCTACAGCGCGAGCAATGTTGGAAGCCTCGTCGCGCTGGTCGCGTATCCGGCGCTCATCGAGCCGATGCTGCGCATCCGTGAACAGTCGGCGGCATGGTCGGCGGGCTTCGGGGTGCTGGTGGCGATGACGGCGTTGTGCGCTTTGCGGCTCCGAGGGACCGCCAGTGTCCAGACCGGCGTGACAAGCAACGGTGAAACAAGTCAGGCCGATCGAGAGGCCGGCGCTCCGGTCACGGCGAAGCGACGAGCCGCTTGGGTGCTGTTCGCCTTGATCCCGTCGAGCCTGATGCTCGGGGTCACCACGCACATCACCACGGACATCGCAAGCATCCCGCTGCTGTGGGTCATCCCGCTGGCCTTGTATCTGGTCTCGTTCGTATTCGTGTTCGCGCGCCGCGAAGTGCTCCCGCTGCGCGTCGTCAACCAGCTCCTGCCCTACGGCGTGATGTGCCTCGTGTTCCTGCTCTGCACTGAGGCGACGCAGCCCGTGTGGATGCTCCTCGCGCTGCACCTCGCCACGTTCTTCGGCGCCGCGATGGTCTGCCACGGCAAGCTCGCGGCCGACCGGCCCGCGGCGGGGCACCTCACGGAGTATTACCTGTGGATGTCCGTGGGCGGCGTGCTCGGCGGCGGGTTCAACGCGCTGCTCGCGCCCGTGCTGTTCAACGGCATCGTCGAATACCCGCTCGCGCTCGCGCTCGCGTGCATGGTCCGCACACAACCGGAGCTTAAACGCCCGCGAACGCCCCGGCCGCAACTCGATGCGCCGCTCGCGCTCGCGTGCGGCCTGCTGGCGGCGGGACTCGCGCTCGCGGCGGCTCACTTTGGCTGGGAGCCGGCCCGCCTTCGCAACGCCATCGTCTTCGGCGCGCCGGCGATCCTCGGGCTGGCGTTCATGCACCATCCGCGGCGCTTCGCGCTCGCGGTCGCGGCGATCTTTCTTGCAGCGGCCCTGCTCCCGGGCGCGCACGGGCGGCCACTGCATCGCGAGCGGCATTTCTTCGGCGTGACGCGGGTGACGCTGGATGCGACCGGCGCGTTCCACCAAGTCGTGCATGGGAACACGGTGCACGGGCGCCAGTTCATCGCGGCGGACCGGCGCTGCGAGCCGCTTGCGTATTATCACGGCACGGGACCGCTCGGGGATTTGTTTGCGGAAGTCAATTCGCGGCCGGCCGTGCGCGTCGGCGTCATCGGCCTTGGCGCGGGGTCCATGGCCAGCTACTCGCTGCCGGGGCAGGACTGGACGTATTACGAGATCGACCCTGCCGTCATCCGCCTCGCGCGCGGCACAAACTACTTCACCTACCTCTCGGCCTGCGCCCGCGCCCCGGTGCGGATTGTGCCGGGTGATGCCCGGCTTCGCCTGCGAACAGCGGCGGACGGACAGTTCGGATTCCTCGTGCTGGATGCGTTCAGCTCGGACTCAATTCCGCTGCACCTGCTCACGCGCGAGGCGTTCGAGCTTTACGTGCGCAAGCTCGCGCCCGGGGGCTTGCTCGCGGTGCACATCTCGAATCGCTACCTGAATCTCGCGCCGGTGATCGCCGACATCGCCGGTGAACTCAAACTCACGTGCCGCTCCGCAGAGGACATGCAGGATGACCCAGCGAACGGAAAGGAGGAGTCGCACTGGATGCTGCTCGCCCGTGGCGAAGAGGATCTCGGGAAATTGCGCCGCTCCAGCCGCTTCATCCCGATCCCGCCGCAACCTGGCCGGCGAGTGTGGACGGATGACTACTCGGACATTCTCAGCGTGTTCGAATGGAGATGAAGGGGACTTTCAATCGCCGATTGCCGGTTGCCGGCTGTTCAGCGCGCGAGTCACTCACACCTTCCCCTTTTTCTTCGCCGCCTTCGGCTGCGGGTCAGCGGCAACGGTCGAGGCGAATAGATTTCGGGGGATGCTGGCTGCGATCATGGTGCGGGGAGGATTGGGATTGGGATTCGGATTGGGAAACGGTGCGTGGCAGGCAGCGTCAGAACTTTGCGTGGACGACTACGCCGATCCAGCCGAACACGGCCCGGACCGGCGAGAACTCAACCCGCCGGCTGTAGAGCTTGGCCGCCCAGCACAGCGCAGCGGCGATGCACACGCCGAAGACCGACGACCAAATCGCGACCCGCCTGCGAGGCCCATCAGTGCGAAAAGCACAAACTTGTTCTTCCGCACCAGCGCAAGCCCGGGCACGACTGCACCCGCAGGCTTCGCGCCGGGCTGGAGGTCGTCATTCATGCGGATTCGCGCGTGACGATGGCACAAACAGCCCTTGGGCTGAACCGTTTTCTTGGCCGCCCGTTTGCGCTCGGGAAATTGGCCATTGCCGCGAGGGGAAGCGTCGGCTACACAGCGCCCGTGCGTTTCATCGGCGGGGTCATCGAGAAGTTGCAGCGGCACCCGAAGCGGATCGTGTTCCCCGAGGGCACCGAGCCGCGTGTGTTGCAGGCCGCCCGGCAGTTCTACTCGCTGCGGCTCGGCGCGCCGATCCTGCTTGGCGACCGCACGCGCATCAAGGATGCCGCGGAACGCCTCAACGTCCCGCTCGAGGGCGTGCGCATCATCAACCCGGCCGAGAGCGAGGAGCTTGAGAATTTTGCGCGACGCTTCGAGGCGGTCCGTCGGTCGAAGGGCATCCAGGAGCGCGAGGCGGTGGAGGCGATGCTCAAGCCGAACTATTTCGGCTCGATGATGGTGGCGATGCACCAGGCCGACGGGCTCGTGTCGGGCGTGAGTGAATCCGGCGGGAGCGTCCTGCGACCGCTTTTTCAAATCATCCGCGTGGCGCCAAACATCACCACGGCCTCGAGTTGCATGCTGCTCGAAGTCGAGGACACGCGCTTCGGGCATTCCGGCGCGATGATCTTCGCGGACTGCGGCGTCATCCCCGACCCGACGGTGGAGCAACTCGCCGACATCGCGTTCTCGACGGCGCAGCTTGCGCGGCATCTGCTTGGTGTGCGGCCGCGCGTCGCGCTGCTGAGTTTTTCCACGCGCGGCAGCGCGGCGCATCCCTCCGTCGCGAAGGTGCAGGCGGCGACGGCGCTCGTGCAGCAGCACGCGCGCGACCGCGGGCTCGAGGCGGACTTCGACGGCGAGTTGCAGGTGGACGCCGCGCTGGTGCCGGACGTGGCCGAGCGGAAGGTCCCCGAAAGCCCCGTGGCCGGGCGGGCGAACGTGCTGATTTTTCCCAACCTCAATTCCGGCAACATCTCCAGCAAGCTCATCCAGCACATCGCCCGCGCGAATGCCTACGGACAAATCCTGCTCGGCCTCGACCGGCCCGCGGCCGAGGTTTCCCGGGGCGCGAGCGCGCACGACGTGCTCGGCGTGGCGGCGATCGTGGGGCTGCAGGCCATCGCGTACCGGTTGCTCTACCCCGAGGCCGGCACGCGGCTGCCGGGAGAGTGACGTGGCGGTCGCATGTCCCTCCGCAATACCAGCACGCCGCGCGTGTTCATCGCCGCCACGCGGCAGAACGACGGCAAGACGACGACCTCGCTCGGCTTGATGGCGGCGTTGCAAAGGCACCACCGTCGCATCGGCTACATCAAGCCCGTCGGCCAGCGCTTCGTCGAAGTCGCCGAGCACAAGATCGACGAGGACACCGTGCTGATGGACTCGGTTTACAAGCTCAACTGCCCGCTTGCGGACATGAGCCCGATCGCCATCGAGCCGGACTTCACGCGCCGCTACCTGCAAAGCTCCAACTACGACGCGCTCGTCCGGCGCATCCATGACGCCTTCGACCGCGTGGCGTGGGAAAAGGACTTCGTGCTCTGCGAAGGCTCCGGGCACGCCGGCGTCGGCGCGGTGTTCGACCTGTCCAATGCGCGGGTCGCGAAACTCCTCGGCGCGAAGGTCGTAATCGTGTCGCGCGGCGGCATTGGCAAGCCGGTGGACGAGGTCGCGCTCAACCAGGCGCTCTTCGAGAAGGAAGGCGTCGAGATCATCGGCGTGATCGTGAACAAGGTGCTTCCCGACAAGCTCGGCTACGTGGAGGACTTCACGCGGCGCGGGCTCAAGCGCAAGGGGCTTGAACTGCTCGGCGTGCTGCCGCACCTCCCGACGCTCAGCAACCCGACGCTTGCGAGCATCCAGGAGGAGTTGAACGCCGAGCTCCTTTCGGGTGCCGCGCACCGGCAGAACATTGTCGAGGACGTCATTGTCGGCGCGATGGCCGCGCACAACGCGGCGCAGTTTTTCAAGCAGGGTGTGCTGCTCATCACGCCGGGCGATCGCGAAGACATCCTCCTTGCCGCGGCAGCCGCGGCTGCGGATCCGGGCCAACGCGTCGCGGGGATCGTGCTGACCGGAGGGCTGCGGCCGGGACCGTCCACGACCGAGCAGGTGCGCGCGCTCCCCTGCCCCGTGCTGCTGGCGCGCGACGACAGTTACGACACGGCATCGAAGGTCCACGACATGATCGTGAAGACCCGGCCCGACGACACGGAGAAGATCGCGCTCATCCGCGACCTCATCGCCAAGCACGTGGATGTGCAACGGATCCTCAATTCGCTGTGAGCGTTGGAGCGGCGGGATCCACGTTGATGATGCCGCGATTGACGGCCCCGAATCCTGAAACGAGGATGCCGCGGCGATGGCCACCCAGCCTTTGAACCTGCTCAAGCAAGGCGACCCCGCGCCCGGCTTCACAGCGGCGGCGCAAGGCGGCGCAAGCGTTTCACTCGCGGGTTTCCGCGGCAAACCCGTCGTGCTGTTCTTCTATCCGCGCGACGACACGCCGGGGTGAACGACCGAGGCGTGCGCCTTTGCCGCGCTGCATCGCGAGTTCGCGAATCGCGGCGCGGTCGTCCTCGGGGTGAGCGTGGACAGCGTGAAATCCCACGACAAGTTTTCGGCGAAACACAAACTTCCGTTTCCGCTCCTGTCGGATGAGGAGAAGCGCATCGTCACCGCATACCGGGTTTGGGGTGAGAAGTCCTTCATGGGCCGGAAGTATCTGGGCGTTCACCGCGTCACGTATCTCATCGGCGCCGATGGAGTCATCCGCGCCGTGTGGCCGAAGGTGACGCCCGAGGGCCACGCGGCCGAGGTGCTCGCGGCTCTTTGACCCGCCGTGAATCGAGCGGAAAGGCGCGTCCCGGCCGCGGGCAAATCCTCCGTTTGACACTCCCCCGACCCGCCCCTATAACCGCACGCGCGACAGACAAACCCAAACCTGAAACAAACCATGCCCATCTCCGTTGGAACCAAAGCCCCTGATTTCAACCTCAAGTCCAAGTCCGCCTCCGGCCTCGCCGATGTGAAGCTTTCGGACAACTTCGGCAAGAAACACACCGTGTTGCTCTTCTTCCCGCTTGCCTTCACCGGCGTCTGCACGCAGGAGATGTGCGACATCACCGCGGGTCTCGGCCAGTATGCGGGCCTGAATGCCGACGTCATCGCGTGCAGCGTGGACAGCCCGTTCGCGCAGGAAGCGTGGGCGACGCAGAACAAGATCGGAATCAAGATCGTCAGCGACCTCGACAAGAAGACCGCCGCAGCCTACGGCGTGCTTGTCAGCGGCCTCGGCGGGTTGATCCCGGATTTCCCCTCCACCAGCGCGCGCGCGGCGTTCGTCGTGGACAAGGCCGGCGTCGTCCAATACAGCGAGCAGACCGCGACGGTGAAGGATCTGCCCAATTTCGACGCCATCAAGGCGACGCTTTCGAAGCTGCGGTAGGCGCAACTCCCCACTCCATTCGCGACGGGCGGAAGGCAACTTCCGCCCGTCTCGCTTTTTCACCGCGACCGCCGGGCGAAACCCTCACGCCGCCTCGCCTCGTCGCGGGGCTTGCCTTGCCGCGGGACGGATGCTACCGATAGCCCACTTCCGCGGGCACGGCGCAGTCGTCGGCAGTTCGCGGCGCAACCAACAACCCGATTCCTCACCATGAAAACCACCTGCTGGATTTCCCTCGCTCTGGCCGCCACCGCCGCCTCGGCACTCGTCATCGCCGCGCCCCAAGACAAGAAGGTCGAGCGCAAAGGCGTGGGCTACATCAACACGCCATCCATCCCCGGCACCAAGTGGGTCGTGCACGACGGCGACCGCCCGCAACCGCGCATCATCAAGCCCGGCGAGAGCTTCAGCCACCTGGCCAAACCGCCGTCCGACGCCACGGTCCTTTTCGACGGCACCGACCTCAGCCAGTGGACCGGCGGCAAGACCGGCACGCCCGGCTGGAAGGTTGAGAACGGCCACATGGAAGTCGTCGGCGGCACCGGCAGCATCCAGACCAAGGGCAAGTTCGCCGATTTCCAGCTCCACCTCGAATTCGCCACACCCGTCGAGGTGAAGGGCGAGGGCCAGCAGCGGGGCAACAGCGGCGTGCTCTTCAACGGCATCTACGAAGTGCAGGTGCTCGACTCGTTCGGGAACCAAACCTACCCCGACGGCCAGTGCGCCGCGCTCTACGGCCAGTCACCGCCGCTCGTCAACGCGAGCAAAGGCCCCGGCCAGTGGCAGAGCTACGACATCATTTTCGAGTCACCGCGATGGGACGAGAACAAGCAGAATATCAAGAAGGCCGCGGTGACCGTCATCCACAACGGCGTGGTCGTGCATCACCGCCGCGAATACCTCGGCAACACGCCGCACCTGCGCACCGGCAACTACAACTCGCCGCACGCGCCGGAGGTGTTCATCCAGTTGCAGGACCACGGCAATCCGATGCGCTTCCGCAACATCTGGCTCCGCAAGCTCGGCGAATACGACGACAACGCGGGCAAGTAAGTCGGCAGCAAGACCGCCATCTCATCCTCACGGCGGGTTGCCGCCCCTGATGCGACGCGGATTTCCAGCAAACCCCAACCCAAGGACCCCATGAACAAAACCCTGATGACCCTCGCCGCCTGCTTCGCGCTCGCGGGCGCGTCGCGCGCGGCCGAGGCCGCGTGGCTGACCGACCTGCCCAAGGCGCTCGCGCAGGCCAAGGCGGACAAGAAACAAGTGCTCGTGGACTTCACCGGTTCGGACTGGTGAGGCGCGTGCATCAAGTTGAACAAGGACGTCTTCGCCAAGAAGGAGTTCAAGGACTGGGCCAGACAGAAGCTCGTGCTCGTCGAGGTGGATTTCCCCGACAAGAAGAAGCAGACCGAGGCCCAAAACCGGCACAACGTGGAAGTGAAGGACAAATACGAGATCGAAGGCTTCCCCACGCTGCTCGTGCTCGATGCCGACGGCAAGAAGCTCGGCACCATCGTCGGCTACGACGGGAAGGGTGTGAAGTCCGTGATCGCCAAACTTGAGGAGCTGCTCAAGAAGAAGTAGCTCCCGGCGACATCCTGTTCAACAGCGCGGCTGGTTCAGCCGCGCTTTTTTGGGGCCGTCGGCCGAGTTTCGAATTGTCGAAACCGGGGCTGCGGCTATGCTGATCGCCACGATGGCTCTTCGCTTGGCACTCGCCGCGATCTCGTTCCTGGTCGTAGCAGCCATGCCATTCACGGCGAAGTCCGCCGGGGTCTCACATTCCTTCCTCGCGCTCGGCGCCGAGACACGCATCGTGGCGGCGGACGGCGCCGTGGCGTGGAATTATCCGCGCCCGACGCGCGATGGCTTCGTGCTGCCGAACGGCAACATCCTGCTCGCAGTGTCGAGGGGGCGGGACTTCCCCGGCGGCGGCGTGGTCGAGCTCACTCGCGCAGGCGCCACGGTATTCGAATGGAAGGGCACGCAGTCCGAAGTGAACACGGTGCAGGCACTCCCCGGCGGCAACTACATGCTCACGGAGGCCGGGCCGAAACCACGCATCCTCGAGATCAACCGCGAAGGCAAGACGGTCGTCGAGGTGCCGCTGCTCTGCCAGACGACAAACATCCACCTGCAGAGCCGCATGGCGCGCAAGCTCGCCAATGGCAACTACCTCGTGCCGCAACTGCTCGACCGCGTCGTGCGCGAATACACGCCGGAGGGCACCATCGTGTGGGAGTTCAAGACGCCCGACGCACCCAAGGAGAGTTGGCCGTTCACCGCCATCCGCCTCACAGGCGGCAACACGCTCATCACCTGCACGCACGGCAATATGGTCATCGAGGTGGACCGCGAAGGAAAGATCGTGTGGACGTTGGCGAACGACGACCTGCCCGCAAAGCTCCTCAACGACCCGTGCGGCGCGCAACGGCTCCCGAATGGCAACACGGTGATTTGCAGCTACGCCATCGGCGCGAACCGCACCAAGCTCGTCGAGGTCACGCGGGACAAGAAAGTTGTGTGGACCTTCACCGACGAGGGCAAACCCGGCATCCACGAGGTGCAGGTGCTCGAAACGAATGGGAAACCGCTTGAAGGCCCTCCGTTGAAGTAACCGCCGTGAATTCGCCACCTCCTCGCCCGGTCATTCATCCTTGCAACCGCAGCCGACTGACGCCTTCAAAATGACGCGCACCCTCCGCACAACCGCAGCCTTGGCCATCGCCGCGGGCAGCGCGAGCGCCGCCGCGCCCGACACGAAGAGCATCGCGTTCTTCGAGTCCAAAATCCGCCCGGTGCTCGCGGACAAGTGTTACCAGTGCCACAGCACGCAAGCCGAGAAGCTCAAGGGCAAGTTCTTCGCTGACACGCGCGACGGCCTGCGGCGCGGCGGCGAGTCCGGCAAACCCGCGGTCGTGCCGGGCTATCCCGACAAGAGCCTGCTCATCGAGGCGCTGCGGCACTCGCATGAAGACCTCAAGATGCCGCCCAAGGAGAAGTTGAGCGATGCCGTGGTCGCCGACTTCGTGGCGTGGATCAAGATGGGCGCGGCCGACCCGCGCGAGGGCAAAGCACCCGCCGTCGTCTTGAAGAAGAAGGCCGCGACGCCCGAGGAGGGCAAGAACTTCTGGTCGTTCAAGCCGCTCGCGTCCGTGACGCCGCCCATGGTGAAATCAACCACGACCGCCCGCACCCCGGTGGACCAGTTCATTCTAGCGAAGCTCGAGGCCGCGAAGCTTCAGATGAACCCGCCCATCCAGAAGCGGAAGCTCATTCGCCGCGCCTACTTCGACCTGATCGGCCTGCCGCCCAAACCCGAGGACATCGAAGCGTTCGTGAACGACAAATCCCCGCGCGCCTACGAGACGTTGATTGACCGTCTCCTTGACTCGCCTCATCACGGCGAGCGCTGGGGACGCCACTGGCTCGACCTCGCCCGCTTCGGCGAGAGCCACGGCTACGAGCAGGACTACGACCGGCCCTTCGCGTATCACTATCGCGACTTCGTGATTCGTGCGCTCAACGACGACCTGCCCTACGACAAGTTTGTGAAGTGGCAGATCGCCGGCGACGAACTCGCGCCCGACGATCCGGAGGCATGGCTCGCCACGGGCTTCCTCGGGGCCGGCACCCACGCGACGCAGATCACTGCGAACCAGGCCGAAAAGGAGCGTTACGACGAACTCGACGACAAGATTTCCACCATCGGCACCGCGATGCTCGGGCTCACGATCGGCTGCGCGCGCTGTCACGATCACAAATTCGACCCCATCCCGACGGCCGACTACTACCGGCTCCTCTCGACATTCACGACGACGGTCCGCAGCGACCACGACGTGGATTTGAACCCCGCCGAGACACGCCGCTTGCAAGCCGACTTCGACGCGAGGATGAAACCGCTCAAGGCCGCGCGCGAAGCGTTCGAGAAGGCGAAGTTGCCCGCGCGATTCGACGCGTGGCTCGACGGCTCTCCTGCCCTTCCGCAGCCCGCATGGCTCACGCTCGACCTCGAGAAATTCAGCGTCAGCGGCGGCTACTACGGCATCAACAAGTCCACACGCCAGGAGGACGCCTCGTGGGTCGTGAGCATCAGCGCGGGCTCGCCGGACACGATCACGTTCACCGCGAAGACGGCGCTCACGAATCTCACCGCGCTGCGACTGGAGGCGCTCACGCACAGTTCGCTGCCCAACGGCGGCCCCGGCTGGTCAAAGGACGGCGGCTTCAACCTGCAAACGCTCACCGTCACCGCCAAACCGCAGAAAGGCCCCGCGCAACCCGTCACGCTCAAGTTCACGAGGCGCCGCTCGCCCGATGACGCGCAGCCGGGCGCGACGCCGATCCCGTGGCAGGCGAAGTCGAAGCAGAATCGCGACCACCTCGCCGTGTTCGAGACCGACAAGCCGTTTGGCTTCGCGGAGGGCACGGAAATGGCCTTCACGATGAAGTTCCCGACGGGCTTCGACCGCAACCTCATCGGCCGGCTGCGCGTTGGCGTGACACGCGACGCGGGTTCCGCAGCGGACGCGCCCGCGCTCGTGCTCGCGAAGGATTTCGAAGCCGCGCAGTCGGCGTTCGGCGTCGACGCCGCGAAACGATCGGGCGCGCACAAGGAATCGCTCTCGAGGATGTATCGCACCACGGAGCCCGAGTGGCTCACGCTCAACGCCGCGGTGATGGAGCATCTTCGCAACGAGCCGCGCCCCAGGATGGTGAAGGCGCTCGTGTGCAGCGAGGGACTGCCCGCGATCCGGCTTCACACGCAGGGGCCGGATTTCTATGAGAAGACGTTCATGCTCAAGCGCGGCGACCTCGCGCAGAAAGTCGGCGAGGCTCGGCCGAGCTTCCTGCAAGTGCTCATGCGCGCGGCGGAGAACGACAAACGCTGGCTCGCCGATCCTCCGAAGGACTCGCGCACGCCGCGCCGCCGCGCCGCCCTTGCGCACTGGATCACCGACCCCCAGCACGGCGCGGGCAACCTGCTCGCGCGCGTCATCGTGAACCGCTTGTGGCAGCACCATCTCGGGCGCGGCATCGTCGCGACACCGAGCGACTTCGGCGCAACCGGCGCTGCCCCCACGCATCCCGAATTGCTCGACTGGCTCGCGGGCGAACTCATCCGCAACGGCTGGCGGCTCAAGCCGCTTCACAAGCTCATCATGATGAGCGCGGTTTATCAGCAAGACACCGCGACGGATCCGAAGCGTCTAAAGTCCGATCCGGACAACCAGCTTTGGTGGCACCGCCTGCCGCAGCGCCTCGAAGCCGAGATCATCCGCGACAACGTGCTCGCCGTGAGCGGCCGGCTCGACCCGACGATGTTCGGCGCGGGCACGCTCGACGAGGGCATGAAGCGCCGCAGCGTTTACTTCTTCATCAAGCGCAGCAAGCTCATCCCGATGATGGTGCAGTTCGACGCGCCCGACAGCCTGCAGGGGCTCGGCTTGCGCGTGAACACCACCGTCGCCCCGCAGGCGCTCTACATGATGAACAATCCGCACGTGCGCGCCAGCGCGGTGGACTTCGCGAAGAAACTCAAGCCGCTCGCGGAGCAGTCGCCCGAGGACGCCGTGAAGGCCGCCTACGCAACCGCGCTCGGCCGCGCGCCCTCGAAATCGGAACTCGCGGACGCCACGGGCTTCATCCACCTAGCCTGCACA
>VHCN01000022.1 GCA_016871675.1 Verrucomicrobiota bacterium | reverse complement strand
CCGCAGACCCGGCGTTTGCGGCGAAGAAGCGCGAACTGTCCGAGCGGCTGATGAAGCTGCTCAAAGATGCGAACGACCCGCGCGTGACGGGCGACGGCAGCACCTTCGACAAGCCGCCCTTCAGCGACCCGGAGGCGATTGCGCCGAAGGGCGGGAAAACGAACAAGAAATGAGGCAACCTGTTTGCGCGCCGGCAACCTTCAGGGAGCGTGCGGCGTCTGGCTACGCGACAACCAAACCACTTCACATTCACTCATCATGAAGCCCACCACTCTGGCCCTTCTGTCCGCCACCGCGCTCGCGCTCCTCACCGTGGGCGCGTTCGCGGAGAAAGGCGCCGACCTCAAGCCCCTGCTCGTCAAGCCCGGCAAGCTCATCGCCGACGAAAAATTCAGCGGGACTTCGCTCCCGAAGGGCTGGGTTGCGAACAAGGGCGACTGGCAGGTGCGCGACGGGGCGGTCATCGGCAAGGAAAAGGCGTCCGACGAACACGCTGCCGTGTTGACGCTTGCCCGCCCGATCCGCGACGCGGTTCTGAGCTTCTCCTTCAAGGCGGACGGCGCGAAGGGATTCAACGTGAGCCTCAACCACGCGAAGGGCCACCTCTTCCGCATCGCCCTCGGCGAGGAGGCGCTGACCATCACGAAGGACAAGGACAAGAACGATCCGGCGTCCAAGCCCGTGCCGCTCGGCAGGACAGCCGCCAAGTTCGCGCCGGGCAAGTGGCACACCGTGCTCATCGAGTTTCACGGCTCGAAGGTCTGCGTGCAGGCCGACAACGGTGCGAAGCTCGAAGCCAGCCACCCGGAACTCGACGTGGACAAGACCGGCTACCGCTTCGTGGTGCGCGGAGAGTCGCTGTTGCTGTCGGACTTGAAGGCCTGGCAAGCCGCCGCCGGGCCGGTCGCGGCAAAATGATCCCGACGCTCGGACGCTTCCCATGCAACCCCGTGCTCCTGCCATGCGTCATCCATTCGCGCTTCTTGCCCTCATCGCGCTGAATGGCGCGAACGGTTTTGCCGCGGCCAAGGCGGACAGGCTCGCGCCTGGGCGATTTGACTATTTGCACCGGCAGATTCGCCCGCAGGCCGGCGAGCAGCGATTCTGGCAGATCCCGTGGACGCTCAGCCTCACCGAGGCGCGCCAGCGCGCGGCAGCCGTGGGCAAGCCCATTCTCATCTGGGCCGGGGCCGGCGGCGCGCCCATCGGTGTTTGCTGAGCGGCGGCTTCGGCCGGCCGTGCGCCGTCCATCTGGAAGGAGGAAGTGGTGCAACTCGTCCGCGACCGCTTCATCGCGGTCGCACTCGATGCCCGCAAGGAGTCCGGCGAATACAAGGACGCCGACGGTGACTTCATCCGCGCGACAAAGTCCGTCACGACCACGGCGGCCGGTTCGGTGTGCGTCGTCACCGCGGACGGACGGCGGCTCACGAGTGTCAACGGTCCGGGCCAGGGAATGGAGCAGTTCCTCCGCTCGGCGCTCAAGTCGTGGGACGCGCTGCCTGAAAGCGAACGCAAGCCCGGTGGCTTGTCGGTGGACGTCACGGGTCCGATGGATGCGAAACGCGCGGCGCTTGTGCTGCCCGCGGGCGCGCTCGTCATCCGCGTGTTCAACCGTCACTTTGGCGCGGAGGAAAGTGGTGCTCTTCGCTACGCCAGACACGCTGACTTCATCGCGGGCACGGGCACATCGGCGGCCGAGCGGTTCGCCGAGGCGCACAACGACTTCATGTGGATACCCGAGTCCGAGTGGCGGGCGCTCGTGCCTGTGGATCCGCGAGTCGGCGAGACGCAAGCTGTCCCGGTTTCGTTCGCGCTGCGGTTGATGCGCTTTCACCTCGACCCGTGCCGCGGCTTTTCCGAAAGCGCGGCCTTCACACGGTCACAACCCGGCGCAGGGAGGTTCGCGCTTGCCATCACCAAGGTCAGCGCCGACAGGCTCTCGATGCAGCTCGACGGCTCCGCGTCGCTGACGGAATCCGGGCGTGACGAACCGTCGAGCTACGAGCCACGCTTGTTCGGCCTGCTGGAATTCGACCGGCGCGCCGGGAAGTTTGCGCGCTTTGACATGGTCGCGCTCGGCATGGCGTCCGGCCTTCCCCGGGATGCGAATGGCGTCATCACACCTCGGCGCGGGGCTTATCCGCTCGGCATCGCCTTCGAGCTCGTTGCGAATCCCACCGCGGCCGAGAAGCTCTACCCACGTGGCGCGCGCGACAATCCGACGGCGTATCTCGAACCGAAGGATCGCCGCTAACTCATCGCCTTATGCGCCCGGCCACATCTCTGTTCCTTCGCGCCGGGCTCCTCTGCGCGCTTGGCGGTTTCACCTCCGTGGGCGCGACGACGAAGCCCAATGTGTTGTTCATCATGGCGGATGACTTTCGCCCGGACCTCGCCAGTTACGGGTCGCCCGCGCTCACGCCGAACCTCACGCGGCTCGCGCGGCGCGGCGTGCAATTCGACCGTGCGTATTGCCAGCAGGCTGTCTGCAACCCGTCGCGTTCCTCGATGCTCACCGGGCGGAGGCCCGACACGCTGCGGATTTGGAACAACGGAACGCATTTCCGGGAGTTGAATCCCGACGCGACCACGCTGCCGCTGTGGTTCAAGGAGCACGGCTACCACACCCGCTGCGTCGGCAAGATTTTCCACAACTGGCACACGAAGGAGAAGGGCGACGCCCGCTCGTGGAGCGCGCCGGAATTCCTGCACTACGCCACGCACGGCGAGGACGATGCGCGCGTGACGGGTCCGCTGCCGCCGAACGTCGCCTCGCCCTCGCCGCGCCAATACACGTCCGTGCCGCTCTACGAATGCCGCGACGTGCCGGACGAGGCTTACTACGACGGGCGCGTCGCCGCCGAGGCGGTGCGTGTGCTGGACGAGGTGAAGGACCGGCCGTTCTTCCTCGCCGTCGGGTTCTGGAAACCGCACGCGCCCTTCAATGCGCCGAAGAAATACTGGGACCTTTACGATCGCGCGAAGCTGCCGCCGCTCAATCCCGCGCGGCCTTCGGGCGCGCCCGACATCGCCTTCCACGACGGGCGCGAGTTGCGCGGCATCCCGCCGAATCAAGTCACGTTCACCCCGGAGCAGGTCGCCGAGATTCGCCACGGATACTTCGCGAACATCAGCTACCTCGACGCGCAACTTGGCAGGGTGCTCGACGCGCTCGACCGCAGCGGCGCCGCGGACCGCACCATCATCACCTTCGTCGGCGACCACGGCTATCACCTTGGCGAGCACACGCAGTGGGGCAAGACTTCCAACTTCGAGCTCGACGCGCGCGTGCCGTTCTTCATTGCGACACCCGGTTCCAAGCACGCGGGCCGGCGCACGGGCGCGCTCGCGGAGCTGGTGGACCTGTTTCCGACGCTCGTGGACCTTTGTGCCCTGCCCAAGCCGCCGGGTCTCGAAGGCCACAGTCTCGTTCCCGTGCTCAACGACCCGTCGAAGCCGGTCAAGCCCGCCGCGTTCACGCAGCATCCGCGCCCGGCCTACTTCGATCGAGAACCCGAGAAAGTCCCGCGCGCGATGGGCGTGAGCGTCCGCACGGCGCGCGTGCGTTACACCGAATGGCGCGACTGGAAATCCGGCGAGACCATCGCGCGCGAGCTCTATGAGGAGAAGGACGAGCCCGCCGAGACGGTCAACGTGGTGGACGAGCCGCGACTGGCGGCCGCGCGGCGCGAAGCCGAGGCGCTGTTGCGCTCCCAGTTTCCGAAAGCGAGCCATCCATGAAGCGAACCCGGATCGTCTTGCTGGCGTCGGTCGTTCGCGCCGCCGCGTTGCCGGTCTTCCCGGGGTCGCCGCCCAACATCCTGCTCGTGCTTTGCGATGACTTGGGCTACGGCGACCTCGCGTGTTTCGGCGCGAAGGACGTGGCCCGCGTGGAAGTTCGCCGGTGCCGAGGGCAGGCAAACCGAGTGGCCCGACTACGTGAAATCTAAACAGAGGAAGAAGAAATGAAGCCCGCGATATTCCTTCGCACCGTCATTGCGCTTGGCGCTGCGGCGTTGAGCGCGTCCGCCGCGACTCAGCCCAACATCGTGCTGTTCATGGCCGACGACCTCGGATGGGCTGATGTGCCGTGGCACGGATCGAGTTACAAGATGCCGCACCTCGAAAAACTCGCGTACAACTCCGTGCGGCTTGAAGCCCACTACGTGCACCCGATGTGCAGCCCCACGAGGGCGGCGTTGATGACGGGCCGGTTCGCGAGCCGCTTCGGCGTGACCGCGGCGCAGAATCCGCGCGCGCTGCCGTGGGACACCGTCACCGTCGCCCGCGCGCTCAAGTCAGCCGGCTACGACACGTGCATCACGGGCAAGTGGCACCTCGGCTCGAAGCCGGAGGAAGGCCCGCAGAAGTTCGGCTTCGATCACGGCTACGGCTCGCTCGCGGGCGGCGTCACGCCATACACGCACCTCTACAAGGACGGACCCTTCCAGCGCACATGGCATCGCAACGGCCGGCTGATCGAGGAGGAAGGCCATGTGACGGACCTCATCGCGCGCGAGGCGGTGAATTGGATCGAGCAGCGCGGCGCGAAGCCGTTCTTCCTCTACATCCCGTTCACGGCGATCCATGTGCCGATCGGCGAGCCGGAGAAGTGGCTGCAGACGAACTCGCACCTCGCGGACCCCGGCGACCGGCTCCGCGCGGCGTGCGCTTCACACCTGGACGATGCCGTCGGGCAGGTGCTTGCCGCGCTGAACCGAAGGCAGGTTCGCGAGAACACGCTCGTGATTTTCGTCAGCGACAACGGCGCGCATGGTCCAAGCGAAAACCAGGGCGGCCCGTATCCGGGCGATTACGGCAAACTCAAAGTCGGCAACGACAACAAACCGTGGCGCGGCCACAAGACGACCATTTACGAGGGAGGCATTCGGACGCCGGGCCTCGTGCACTGGCCCGCGAAGCTCAAGCCGGCGGACATCCACACGCCACTGCACGCAGTGGATTGGATGCCCACGCTCTGCGCCCTCGCCGGCGCGAAGCCCGAGGGCGACCTCAAGTGGGACGGCGCGAATATCTGGCCCGTGCTCGCACAGCAGGAGAAGGCGTGGCCCGTGCGGACGCTCTATTCCGCCGAGCCCGGTTACCGCGCACAGATGGTCCGGCATGGCGACTGGAAGCTCGTCGTGCGCAAAGGCGTGGACCAACGTCCGAACAAGCAGAAGGCCAACGCGGACAAGGCCGCGCCGCAACCGACCGAGGAACTCTTCAACCTCGCCTCCGATCCCGGTGAAACGAAGAACCTCGCGGCCGAGAAGCCCGAGATGCTCGCCGAGATGAAACGCCGCCTCGACGGGATCTCCGCGCGCGACCGTGACGCCGTGGCGAAAGATTGAGTCCGCAACCCTTGCCGCACCATGACCGCACTTCGATGGCTCCTGCTGCTTTGCCTCGCCGCGCCGGGTGTGTCCGCAGCCCCGGTCGAGCCGCCGCCCCGCCCCAATGTCGTCATCTTTCTCGCGGATGATTCCGGCTGGGGCGATTACTCGCTGAACGGCAACACGAACCTTCGCACGCCGAACATCGACTCCATCGGTCGGGGCGGCGCGGTGCTCGACCGGTTCTATGTGTGCCCGGTGTGCGCGCCGACGCGCGCGGAGTTTCTCACGGGGCGCTACCATCCGCGTGGCGGCGTGCGTGGCGTCTCGACGGGCCTGGAGCGGTTGAACGCAGACGAGAAAACAATCGCGGATGCGTTCAAGGCCGCGGGTTACGCAACGGGGGCGTTCGGCAAGTGGCACAACGGCTCGCAGTGGCCGTATCACCCGAACGCCCGCGGCTTCGATGAATACCACGGCTTCACCTCGGGCCATTGGGGCGAATACTTCGACCCGCCGCTCGAACACAATGGCCAACCGGTGCGTGGAAAGGGGTTCATTGCCGACGACCTGACCTCGCGCGCGCTCGACTTCATCGAGCGCAACAAGGCCAGGCCGTTGTTCTGCTACGTGCCTTACAACACACCGCATTCGCCGTGGGCCGTGCCGCAAGAGGATTGGAACCGGTTCAAAGACTCGCCGGTCGGCATGCGCGCGAAGGCCGGCGACCCCGAGGATCTCGACCACACGCGCTGCGCACTCGCGATGGTCGAAAATCTCGACCGCAACGTGGGCCGCGTGCTGAAACGACTCGATGAACTCAAGCTCGCGGACAACACCATCGTGATCTACTTCTCCGACAACGGTCCGAACTCGTGGCGTTGGAACGGCGGGATGAAGGGCCGCAAGGGCTCGACGGACGAGGGCGGCGTGCGCTCGACTTGCTTCATTCGTTTTCCAGCCCGCATCCAACCCGGCACAAAGGTGCACGAAATCGCCGGGGCCATCGACCTGCTGCCCACGATCACCGCCCTTGCAGGCATCCCCCGCGCCGGCGACAAGCCGCTCGACGGCATGAACCTCGCCAACCTGCTTCTCGGGGCGCGCCGGCGCGCGTGGCCGGACCGCACCATCTTCTCGCACCAGAACGGAAACGTGAGCGCGCGATCCCAGCAATACCGACTCAGCAATTCTGGCGAACTCTTCGACATGGCGGCTGACCCCGGCCAGACGACGAACATTGCCGCGGCGAAACCCGAGGTCGCCGCGAGGTTTGCCGCGGCCGTTGCGGACTGGCGCCGCGATGTGCTGGGACCCACCACTGCGCCTGCGCCCAACGCGAAGGGCAAGACGAAGGGCGGGGGACTTCCTCCCGACGACCGGCCGCATCCCGTTGGCGCGGGCGGCGCGACGTTTCCCATCACGCCGCTTCCCGCGCGCGACGGCCTCGCGCATGGCGGCATCAGGCGGAGCGCGGGCGCGCCGAATTGCTCCTATTTCGTGAACTGGAAATCCGCGGACGACAAGATCACCTGGGATGTCGAAGTGGCCACGGCGGGCAACTACGAGGTGGCCATACTCCACACGGCGGCCGACGCCGGGGCGATCGTCGAGTTGAGCCACAACCGCAGCAAGCTCACGGGAAAAGTCCCGGCCGTGTGGAACCCACCGCTCTACACGAACCAGGACACGATCGCCCGTCCGCCCGGCGAATCGCAGATGAAGGAGTTTCGACCGCTGAACCTCGGGACGATCCAGCTCGAAAGGGGCAGGGGAGTCCTCACGCTCCGCGCCCTTGAAATTCCCGGCGCGAGCGTGATGGACGTGCGCCAGGTCACGCTCACGCTCACGAAGTAGTCCGGGCGCGAATGCGGCGCGATTTCTTCGCTTCGCCGCAAACCGGGCAGCCGGCACGGGCTGCAAACCTCAGCCGGCGAAACTCCATCGCGCCGAGGTCCATTACGAGCCGGACGCCCGCCAGCGGTTTGCCGAGCCCGGTGAGGAGCTTCACCACTTCCACCGCGCCGAGGCAGCCGATGGTGCCGGAGACCGCGCCGAGCACGGGGAATTCGCGCTTCCAGTGCGGGGGCTTCTCGGGGACGAGGCAGCGCAGGCAGCCGGTGCGGCCGGGAATGAACGTGGTGAGCTGCGCTTCCAGCGCAAACATCGCGCATTCGACCATGGGCTTGCCCTGTGCGAAGGCTTCGGCGTTCAGGGCGAACCGTTCTTCGAACAACGGCGCTGCGTCCACGACCACGTCGGCTTGCGCGACCAGCGACCGCGCGTTCGCATCCGTGACATTCTCGCCGGCTGCGACGATCTCGAGGCGCGGGTTCAGTTCCTTCAACCGCTCGGCGAGGGTCTCGATGCGCGGCAGTCCGATGCGCGCATGTTTCTGCAGAAGCTGCCGGTTGAGGTCGCTCGGCTTGAGGTTGCCCGCATGCGCGAGCACGAGTCTGCCCACGCCTGCCGCCGCAAGCTGATATGCCACGATGCCGCCGAGCCCGCCGACGCGCGAGATGAGCACCGAGGCCGCCTTCAATTTGCGCTGGCCCGTCTCGCCGAATCCGGGCAGCCACATCTGCCACTCGTAGGTGGCACGCTCGGCGGCGGTCAGTTGGGGCAGGCTCATGCGGCGGCGATTGGCGCAGTATTCATTGTTTGAAAGTCAGTCCCGGAACCCGACGGCGACGGTCGCGGCGATGCTCCCGGCGGTTTTGATCTCCGCCTCAACACTGAATACTGAAACCTTCATCCGTCCGAGACAACCTTTCCTCCGTCAAGCTTCAGCACCCCGTCGGCCAACTGCGCGGCTTCGCGGCTGCTGTGCGTGATATGAAGCGCCGTGAGCTTCAACTCGCGCTGGGTGCGCTTGAGCAGGGCGCCCATCTCGTCGCGCATTTCCTCGTCGAGGGCGGAGAGCGGTTCGTCGAGCAGCAGCACCGCGGGTTTCGCAGCGAGCGCGCGTCCGAGGGCGACCCGCTGGCGTTCGCCTCCCGAGAGCCCATCCGGCTTGCGGTCGAGCAGGTGCGCGATGCCGAGGTGCTGGGAAAGTTCATTCGCGCGCGCCGCGATTTCGGCGGCGGGCCTGTGCCTGATGGCAAGAGCGAAACCCAGCTGCTCGCGCACCGTCATCGTCGGAAACATCGCGCCATCCTGCGGCACATAACCGATCCCTCGTCCGCCGGGGGCGAGTTGCGTCACGTCGCGGTCGCCGATGAATACTCGTCCGCCCTGTGCGGTGCGAAGGCCGCAGATGATTTCCACGAGCGTCGTCTTGCCCGAACCGGTGCGGCCCATCAGCACGCCGTAACTTCCCGCGGGCACGGTGAACGACACGTGTTCGAGCCGGAACGCGCCCGCGTGCCATGAGATGTTTTCGAGGCGGATCATGTTCCGGTCAGACGCGCTCGCCGGCGACGCGCACCGCGCCGAGCACGAGCATCGCCATCGCGACCATCAGCAGGCTCACGGCCACGGCGGCTTCCAGATTTCCCACGCTCAACTCGAGCCACACGGACGTCGGCAGCACCTCCGTCTTCATGCGGGTCGCGCCCGCGAAGACGAGGATCGGGCCGAACTCGCCGAGGCTCCGCGCCCACGCGATGCTCGCCGCGGCGAACATTCCTCGCTTCGCCGCCGGAAGACTGACCAGCCAAACGGCCTGACCGCGCGTGCAACCGAGCGTCATCGCCACGTCCTCTGGACGCGACGACAAGTGGTCGAACGTCCCGCGCATCGTGCGGATCGCGAAGGCCGCGCCGATGACGCACTGGGCGAGCACCACGCCATAAACTGTGTAGGTGAAGCGGAGCATGTGGTCGTCGGTCCACCGGCCGAGCGGCGTTTGGAAGAGAATGAGCAGGCACAATCCCACGACCATCGGCGGCAGCACGATGGGGATGTCCACGGCGGCATCGAGCAGCGCCTTGCCGTGGAATCGGCCGCGCGAGAGCAAATAACCGACCGGCACCGCGAGCAGCAGTGACAGCAGCGCACTCGCCGTGCATGTTGCGAGGCTCAGGACGATGGAGAAGCGGATCTCGCGTGAGCCGAGCGCCTCGAACAGTTTCGCCGGAGTGCTGTAGCTCGCCGTCGCAGCGAGCATCGCGACGATGAACAGCAGGTAGCCGCCCGTGAGGAGGCCGAGGAGAAGCCAGAAACTGGAAAGGGGCCGCCGGCTCATGTCGCGCGCAGGCTGTTACTTGTTCGTCTCGCGCAGCCAAGCCGGCACTTCGATGCCGCTGCTTTTCACCGGGGCTTCGTTGCCGCGCCAGAGAAAGCCCGCCGCCTCGAAGTCGCCGCGATTGGCCTTCAGGAACTCCAGCAACCGCGTCGCGAGTTGGCGGTTCGGCGAGCCGCTGCGCACCGCAAACGGCTGCACGGCTTTCGCGCCCGCGTGCTGGATGGGGATGAACTCGAGGTGTTCCGCCTGCGGTTGCGCGTTCACCCGATACACGATGGCGGCGTCGAGCCCGCCGGCGCGCATCTGGTTGATGAGAAAGTCCGCCGTCGGCACCTCGACCACGACGTTCTTGCGGATGGCGTCCCAGATTGCGGACGACTTCAGCATCCCGCGCGTCATGTAACCGAGCGTGGACTGGTCCGCATTGCACAGGCCGACCTTGAGCGCGGGCTGCGCGAGGTCGGCGGGGGTCTTCACGTCGCGCGGGTTGCCTTTCTTCACGACGATGCCGATGTCGGTCTCGGTCAGTATCACGGCCTCGGGGAAAAACGCCGCGACCGGCGGCACGAAGCACAGGTCGCACGCGTAGTAGGCGTCGGGAAATCGTGGCGCGCTCGCGTCGCCCATCGTCTTCATGGTCGCGCAAAGCACGCCGCAGCCGTTGAACACAGTCGTGATGCTGGTGCCTTCGCGCTCGGCGAACTGCTTGAGCAAATTCTCGATCGCGAGGCGGTTCACGCCGCCGCTGTAAAGGATGAGCTCGGGCTTCGCGGCCCACTTGTCGCCGCGCAACGGCTTGAAACCGTGCTTCTCGAAGATTGCGCCGCCCTTTTCCGGCGCGGCGAGGTAGCGAGCGAACTTGAGCGCGGCTTGCGACTGTTTGCTTGCAACCAGCAGTGCGGCGCTTGCGTTCTCGGCGCGCTGGTTCAGTTCGGGAACGGCCACGGACCCGAGTCCTTTGAACTGTGGCACGGTCGAGTCCCACACGATTGCGGCGTCCACGGCGCCGATCTGCAAGTCGTTGGCGATCTCGGTCACGGTGGGCTTCATCACGGCGGCGCGGGCGGAGAGCGCGGGCCACATGTCGCCCGCAGCCGCGCGGGTTGCCTTGCCGATGCTCGCGGCCTCGGGGTTCGCGAGAGCGACGCGGACGTCCTCGCGCAACAGGTCCGCGAGCGCGCGGATGGACTTGGGGTTGCCCGCGCGGACTGCGATCACGGGTGTCTGCCGGACGAGGGGAATGACTTCGCGGATCGTGTCGAACTTGCGGGCGTCCGCGATCGCGGCGTCGTCGGCCGCGAGGTAGAGGTCGCCGAGCTTCGCAACCCGAATCTGGCTGAGCAGCGTGCCGGAGCCTCCAAACTGCATTTGAACCTGCACGCCCGTTTCACGCCGGTATGCCTCGGCGGCGGACTCGACGGGCGGCTTCAGTCCCGCGGCGCAGAAGACCATCAGCGCGGTTGGGGTCGGGCCGGAGCCGGAGCCGGAGGAACCGCTGCGGTTGAGCAACGCGATCGCGCCGAGCGCGACGGCGATCGCGAGCAGGATGGCGGCGAGGGATTTCATGGCGCGCCCGAACGTTGCCGCCACGCGACCAGAAGCGCGAGCACAACGAACGCCGCGGCCGCTGGTGCGAGCCACGGAGTCGGGCGCGGGTCCGTCGCCGGGGCAGCGGGTTCGGCGTTGATGGTCACGGTTTCAGGTGCGGCGGCAGGCTCGGCAACGGGAGGAGTCGCGGCAGCGGCGGGAATTGCTTCGAGTTTCCGTTGTTCGGCGGCGGCGAGCTGCTTGTCCCAATTCACGTGGAGCAGCAGGTCCCAGCCGGGATTCTGGCGTTTGACCTGGCACGAGCACGCGCCGAGCAGGAAGAGGCACGCCTCCTCGATTTGTTCATCACCCAGTTCCGCCGCGGGCCATGCGCCGAGCACGCGGCCCCGACCGAACACGGCGGCGAGCCACGAACTGCCTGTGAGCGCGGGATTCGGTTTTGGACCGGCGAGCATCTTGAGGAAGGGGGCCTCGGATTGCGGGTTCGCGGAAGGTATGCGCAAGAGCGAGAACTTTACCTTGAGCCCGGGGCCGGGGCCGAGCTTGCTTGTTGGGTCGCTTGGGTCGATGCGCGGCAGCTGCGCGATGGACTGGAGAAAGCGCAGCCGCTTCTCGACCCGCAGAACGAGCGCGTCGTCGGCCGCCTGATTGCCGGATTCCACCAGCACCCACACGGCGGACTCGCCCGCGAGGATGCGATCCGAGATTTCGCGACGCGCAGGCGAGTCGGTGAGGGATGCGAGGGTGTCGGGAGTGAGCCTGCCTTCCCACAGCTGTGGGGCCGGACCCGACGGGCCCGCAGGAAAAAGCAGCCGCGGATGCGAGCCGGGGGTGTCGCGGTTCTGCACGTCGAGGTTGATCGGAGAATCGGCGCCGAGATTGCGGAAGAACTTGGCGAGGGTGTCGTCGGGCTTGAACCCGGCGGGAAGTTCGAGGCGAAACGGGTCCGCGTGCCAGCGGTCGAGCGCGTAGCGGAAGACGGGGATGGAGCAGGCGTGCGCCACGGAAGCGGGACAGAGGCAGAGGAGGAACAGAAGGAGACAAAGGCAACGAAGTGAATCCGGCCAGACCGTCGTTGCATTCGTTTGCTTCGGTTCCATTCCCTCCGTTTTCATTTCTTGGGCACTCCGAAGCAGCGGACCACGCCGTCCATGCTCGCAATGAAGAGGCGGCCTTGGGCGACCGCCATGCCGTCCCAGACCGGCGGGCTCTGCAAATCCACCTCGGACTTCTGGGAGCCGTCGGTCATCGAGACCGCCCAGAGCCGGCCGCCTTTCTTGCCTTCGAGCGCGTCGTCCTGATCTTTCAACTGTTGGAAGATCGACGTGTCCTTTTGCGAGAGGCGCTCGAAGGCGTATTCCTCATCGAGCACGTCGGGTGGGCCGGAGAGCAGGATGGTCTTGCCGGACATCGCCATCGCGCGCGTGACGACGGGCACGTAGCGTCCCCATTCGGGCTTGAAGAAAATGCCGCCGCCCGCGGCTTTCTTCGCGGGTTGTGCGCCGGGATTGGGATTCGAGGCCACGGCCGGTGCGGGGGCAGCGGCAGGGCCCTTGCGGAACCACAGCGCGCCGCCGACCTTGCCTTTGCCGCTGTCCACGCCGGCCGATACGCCGTGCAAGCCGTTGCCGGATTCGTCGCGCGCGTCGCCGTTGTCGAATGAGCTGAACAGCACGGCTCCCGCCGCGGGCTTCGCGGGCGTGGCCATCGCAGCGCGCGTGGAAATCTCCTGGGCGCCGAGTTCGCGGTGATAAATCGCGAACTGGTCGAGCATGCCGCTGAACGAACCTGCCAGCGCGCCGCCGGTCACGGCGCTCGTGTCGCCGCCGAGGCGCAGGCCCTGTTTCGGAGCGACTGCGATGAGTTGCGAATCGGCTTCGGCCGCGAGTGCGCCGTCCACGTAGAGTTTCACCTTCTTGTCCGCGCCGAGCACGGTCGCGATGTGATGCCAGCCCTCGGAAAGCGCAACCTTCGAGGTGGCTGAGGCGAGCGATTGCGCGCTGCGAATGTGGAACGAGAGTTTCCCGCCCGTGACGGTGAGTGCGTAGCCGTTCAAGCCTGCGCCGTGCGAAACGAGAGCGCCATCCGCGCCATCGAGCATCGTCCACAGCTCGATGGTGAACGGCTTGCCGGCTGCATCGAGCTTCGCGGGGTTTTGAAAATCCACCGTGCCGCTGGCACCCGGCGTCGTGGCGGCCGCGGCAGTGGCCTTGCCTTTCTTGCCTTTCGCGCTCGCGGTCGCGTTTGGGTCCACGGGCGGCGGTTTCACGGTCTCGGCGATGTCGCGCGGCGTGGAGAAGAGCTGGTGTTCCAGCGTGGTGGTCCAGCGATGATACTGCGATTCGCGGCCGTAGGCGTAGACGTTCTTGTCGTCGAAGACGAGGATGCGCCCGGTGGGGGTGTTTTTGCCGGCCTGGAAGTAGCCGTTGTGGCCACCGGCGAAGTTCTTGCCGTAAACCCAGTAGCTGCGGTGGAACCATGAGTCATCGAGGTAACCCATGGGCGCGAAGATGTGCTTGCCATCGCCCTGTTGCGCCGCGCCTTGTTCGGGCGCGTTGGCGCTGATGGGGCCGATGTCCACGCGCCTGCCGTCGGCGGCGATCTTCTGCGAGCGCAGGAAGGTCCACTTGCCGTCGCTCGACAGGATGTCGTTCAGGCCGACGGGCATTTGCAGCGTCTTGTGTCGCTCTTGAAAGTCGCGTCCGGTCTCGGGATCAATCTCGTTGTAAACCTGCTCGACGTGTTTCTTGCCCGTCGCGGCGTCGAGCCGGAAGAACCGCAGCCCGCCGTCGAGAAACACGCTGCGGCCGGAGACAAAGCTGACGACGTTGTTTTCGACGAGCACGCTGCCGTGCACGGGCCACACCGATTCGAGCTGGTCGAACGCGAAGTGCCGCCGCTCATTCGGCGCGGCTTGGAAGCGCCACACGAGCGCCCCATCGCTCGCGCGCAGGCAATACACGCGGCCGTCCTTGCACCCGAAAAGCACGCGGCCCTTCCAATACGTCGGCGGTGAATCCACGCGGCCGCCGGCGGTGAACGTCCACGCGGGCGCGCCCGTTGCAGCGTCGAGCGCGTGGAGCGTGTGCCGGTCCACTTGCGAGACGAAGAGCTTGCCGTCCGCGATGGTCACGGCGGAGAGCGGTCCACCGAGGCGGAGTTCCCAGGACTTCTTGAGGTCGTCGGCGAGCGGTTGCGCGGAGTAGCCGCTGCGGGCGTTGTCGTGGCGATAGGTCGGCCAGTCGAACGGGTCGGCCACGCCTGCGATGGTCGCGCCATAGGCCGGGCCTTTCACGAGGCGCTGCTCGTCGGAGACTGGCGCCGGATGCGGCGAGTTGGAGCCGGGCGCGAGCGCGTTCATGCCGTCGAGCTTCGCCTCGGGATAGCACGCGCAGTTGTGCGGGCCGGCGTAGGTGAGTCCGTTGGCGGGAAGCACGCCGTAGAGGCACGCGCCGCGAACCCAGTGGTTGAGGTCCCAGTGCTTCTTCTCGTGGTCCACATACTCGATGCCCGTGCGCGACGGGATGAGGAATTGCTCCGTGGCCTTCGCGATGTAACAGCGGTGATGGAACCAGTAGGTGCCGGGCGGCACATCGGGCGCGAACTGCCGCTTGATCTCGCCCGTGCGCGGGTCGCGGCCCTTGAACTCACCCGTTTGCCCGCCGGAAAGCGTGCCCGCGTTCCACACGAGTCCGCCGGCGACGATGAGATCCTCGGGCGATCGGTAGCCGGATTTCTCGTGCGGCGCCGTCCAGAGTTCCTTGCCCGAGATGGCGTCGAGTCCCTTCATGGAGCCGTCGCCACCGGCGTAGAGCACCGTGTCGCCCGTGAGCAGCACGCGCGGGCCGTAGTTGAACTCGAAAAGCTGCCGCTTCGTGGCTTTCGTGCTCGCCCATTGCTCGGAGCCTTTCGCGGCGTCGAGGCTGATGATCTTGTCGCCGTCGTGGAAGATGACGCGCCTGCCGTCGGCGGCGAGGGTGAGCGGTGCGATCTTCGCGGCGGGCTTCTTCCAGAGGATTTTGCCGGAGGCCGCCTCGACCGCGAGAAGGTCGCGCGGCTTTTCGTCCCAGTTGAATTCAGTCTCGACGCGCTTCTGGTCGCTCTGCTGCTTCACCGCGAACTGGTCGAGGTGCCACGGGTTCGTGTTCACGATGACGAAGAGCGTGCCGTTGACGTGCAGCATTTCCTCGGCGCCTTTCGTGCCTTCGTAGGTGCGGAGGATTTTGCCCGTCGCACCGTCGAGCTGTGTCACCGGCTCGCGGATGCCGAGCGTGACGAAGAGCCGGTCGCCGTCCGCGACGAGCCGGCGCGAGAGCTGCGTGGGACCGGACTTGAGCGGCCAGAGGTGCGTGTTCCATTCGTCAATCGGCTGTTTCCAGAGCATCGTCCCGTTGAAGGCGTCGCGGGCGATGAGATTCCACTTCGCGGGAAGGAGGATCGAGACTCGCGAGCCTTCGTCCATGATGTAGAACATCCGTCCGCCGCTCGTGACTTGTGCGCTGACGCTCGACATGCGGTCGTGATGTCGCGACCAGCGCGGGCCTGCGACCCATTGCAAGCGCTCCGGTGGCGCGACGATCGTGTCCTTGGAGACGGCGTTGCCCTTCGCGTCGTAAAAATAGTGCGTCCAGTCGTCGAGGCCGGGATTCTTCGACTTCACCGTCTTCTGCCACGCGCCGCCCCGCCGCACGTAAGCGACGCCGTTCGGCACGAGCACGCGTTTGACTTCCTCGAGGCTCACCCCCTGCAAGTCTTCCGCGACGAGGAGGTTCACGAGGTTGTCGATGTAAGGCAGCGAGCCGCCGCTGAACTCGTCCGCCGAGACGTCGCCGTAAGCGCCAAGCTGGCGGATGCCCTGCCTCGCAGCGGCGACGGTCGTGGGATCCTTGAAAAGGGCGTGAACCTGGTAACTCGAATTTGCGCGCAGCGCCGCCGTAAGATTCCAATCGAGCGCGCCGAGGTGCACGACGAAGCCGCCCTTCACACCCGTGGCATCGAGGATGGCGCGGGCGGTCGCCTGGGCGCCGGCGTCGCCGGGCGCGGCAGGGGCGTTGATGGTGAACGCGAAGGTCGTGACGAGGATGCCCGCGGCGTGGCGTGCGAATCGCGAGAGTGAAAGGGGATTCATGAGGGAGTTCTTTCGGCTGGGTCCGGCTTCATCGGGATTACACACAACCGCCGCGCGCCGCACAAACGGGAAATGCGCCCGGGCGGCAAGCAGAGATCGCCGCGATAGACGCGCGGGCTGACTCGAAGTTACCGGCCCTTCGAGGCGTTCAACGCCATGCCAATCGTGTGGCCGAGCCAGACCGCGAGCATGCAGAGCACGAACGAACCCGTCGCGTTCAGCGCGGCGGTCATCCAGCGGCCTTCCTGCGCGAGGTCAAGCGTCTCGAGGCTGAACGACGAAAACGTGGTGTATCCGCCGCAAAGTCCGGCGACCATGAATTGCCGCGAGGAGAAGGGCGCGAGCCAGCGCCCGTCGGGTCCGGTGAGCGCGGCCACGAGGCCGATGAAGAAGGATCCCGTCGCGTTGACGAAGAGCGTGCCGAGCGGAAAACCGAGCCCGAACTGGCGGGCCATCCAGGCGGACACGCCCCAGCGCGCGAGGCTGCCAAGCCCGCCGCCGATGAAAACCCACAAAGCCGCCGCACCCATGTTCAAGACTTGGCAACGGCTCGCGCCGAACGCGGCTGCCCGCTGATCCGCACCAGCGCGCCGTGGTCGAAGACGAACACGTTCCAATGCTGCCGGGTGGCGAGCGTCCGCAGCAATCTCATCACGTCAATGCCATCCACCGCCGCTCCGTTGGTAAGGAAGGATTGAATGTCCCGGGTCTCGAGCACGACTTCGGGGCCGTCCTTGAGCCCGCGATTGACCGCCCGCACGAGCGAGCGCGACCTCGCCGCGCAGGCACTGGCGGGCGTAGATTGTGACGTGTGGCGCATCTGGATTGAATGAAGAGTGACAGAGCTTCGCAACGCGGTCACGCACGACTTTTGGAAATCGGCAGGTTTGTTTGGGCTCGCAAATGGTGGCGCGCGGTGTGTCAGCGGGCGCAACACGACGTTGGCATTGGCGTTGAACGCCGGTAGCCTTCTCGCGCATGGCCGACGCACCGCGCATCCTTTACTGTCACTGCCAATACGCCCAGGTCGTGCCGCCCGAGGTGAAGGCGGCCGTGCTCCGCAAGCTCGCCGACTCGGGTGTGGCGTTCGACGCCGTGGCCGACCTCTGCGAAATGAGCGCGCGGCAGGATGCTTCGCTCAAGCGCCTCGCCGACGGCGGGCCGGTGAAAATCGCCGCGTGTTTCCCGCGCGCCGTGAAGTGGCTGTTCCACACCGCCCATGCCGACCTCCCGCTTGACGCTGCCGAAGTGCTCAACATGCGCGTGCAGAGCGCAGATGAAGTCTGCGCCGCGCTATTCAACGGTGAAGTGAAGGCGAACCTGCCAAGGGGAAAAGTCACTTCGGGCGATGCGCCGAAACCCGGGGCGCCGCAGTAAGCCAAGCCGGGCAACCAGGCGCGATCAACGGTGTTCCCGTGCTGGCTGCACCCAGAAACATGGACTCCTCCCTCGCTCCGTCCCTCGCGCTCGTCTTGGGCGTGTTCGCGCTCGGCACCTTTGCCAGCCACGCGCAAGACTGGCCTCGACGGGTGACGCTCCGTAACAATCGAAGCCCTCGGTGCGTCCACGTGGAGTAATCGCCTCCATGAACTTCATCGCAACCTTCCATCGCATTTGTTTCCTCCGCACTGCCGTAGCCGCCCTGCTGCTGGGCCTGGCGTGCACCGGCCCCGCGGCGACGCGTCCCAACTTGATCGTCATCCTCGCGGACGACCTTGGCTACGAAACGATCGGCGCGAATGGCGGGACTTCCTACAAGACGCCCGTGCTCGATGGACTCGCCGCGAAGGGCGCGCGGTTCACGCACTGCTTCGTGCAACCGCTCTGCACGCCCACGCGCGTGCAACTCATGTCCGGCATTTACAACGTCCGCAACTACGTGCGCTTCGGCCACCTCGACCCGCAGGTGGTCACATTGGGCAACATCCTCAAGCAGGCGGGCTATGCGACGTGCATCGCGGGCAAGTGGCAACTGGGGCAGGACGCCGCGTTGCCGCGCAAGTTTGGCTTCGACGAAGCCTGCCTCTGGCAGCACACGCGCCGGCCGCCGCGCTACGCGAATCCCGGACTCGAAATCAACGGCCTCGAGAAGGACTACAGCAACGGCGAATACGGCCCCGACCTCGTGAACGACTACGCGCTGGACTTCATCACCCGCAAGAAGGGCGAGCCGTTCTTCCTCTACTACCCGATGATGCTCACGCACAGCCCCTACCAGGCCACTCCCGACAGCAACGCGTGGGATCCGAAGGCCGTCGGCGAGGCGGTGAACCGCAAGCCCGAGCACTTCGGCGACATGGTTACCTACATGGACAAGCTTGTCGGGAAGCTCGTCGCCAAGCTCGACGCGCTCGGGTTGCGGGAGAACACGCTCATTCTTTTCCTCGGGGACAACGGCACCGGGCGCGGCACGCCTTCCAACATGGCCGACCGCGTCGTGATCGGAGGCAAGGGAACGACCACGGCCGCCGGCATGCACGTGCCGCTCATCGCGAGCTGGCCTGCCCGGATCGCGCCCGGCACGGTCAGCCGCGAACTCGTGGACAGCACGGACATCCTGCCGACGATTTGCGCCGCGGCGGGAGCCGAGGTGCCGGCGGCACTCCAGATCGACGGGCGCAGTTTTCTTCCGCAGTTGCGCGGCGAGAAGTCCACGCGGCGCGAGTGGATTTACTCGTGGTATTCGCCACGACAGGGCGCGGAACTTGCGGTCAAGGAATTCGCGTTCAACCACCGCTTCAAGTTGTATCGCACTGGCGAATTCTTCGACATCGAGAAGGACGCCGCGGAGAAGAATCCGATCGACGCAAAGACGGGCAGACTCGACGGCGACGCTGCAGCCGCGGTGAAGTTGTTGCAATCCGCGCTCGACCGCTATCGCGACGCCCGCCCCGCCAGGCTCGACAGCCCCGCGCCCGAATCCGGCAAGGCGAAGGGCAAGGCCAGGAAGAAGGCGCAGGCCTGACCGCGGAGTTGGTTGGAGAACCGCGGACGGCAGGGGTTACCCGGAGGACGACGGCGTTGGGACGCGGCATCGAGGTGGTTTCCGGCGGAAGCGGGCTGCGACTTGTGGATTTGCGCGGGAAACCCCGTGCTTGACCGTTGGAGGGCCGGAAGTTACAACACCTTCAAGCCGCGAGACACTACAGCGAGAGCGCAACTTGTTCGGCCCATTATGACCAAGCGAGACATCGTCGTTCGCATCAGCGAAGAAACCGGGCTGATTCAGCAGCACGTGCTCGACGTGGTGCAGAAGACGCTTGACCACATCTCGGAAGCCGTCGCGAAGGGCGACACGGTGGAACTGCGCAACTTCGGCGTGTTTGAGGTGAAGGTGCGCAAGGCGCGCATCGGGCGGAATCCGAATTCGCCGGAGCGTGACGTGCCCATTCCGTCGCGCGCGGTGGTGAAATTCAAGCCCGGCAAGGAAATGCGCGAGTCGGTGTTGAAGCTCTCCCCGCCGAAGCCCGCCGCCGCGCCGCCTCCCGCGCCGCCCGCCTAATCCGGGAAGTAGCGCAGGAAAGCCGTCTTGCGCAACCGCTCGATGTAGCGCCTTTGAAGGCGCGCCCGCTCCTGATCCGCCAGCACCCTCTCGATCTCGGCACGCACTTCGGCAAGCGGCTTGATGTGCGACGTCCGGACGGCTTCGAGTTTCAGCAAGTAGCAGGCATCCGCCGTCTCGATCACGTCGCTGTGCTGGCCCGGCTTGAGACCGCGCGCCGCGTCGGCGAGTTCCTTGCGCAGCACGGACAACTCCACCCAGCCCCAGTCGCCGCCCGCGTCCCGTTGCGAGCCGTCGGAGTAGACTTTCGCGAGGTCCGCGAACGGCTGGTTTTCCTTGAGCTTGCCGTGCAGTTCGCGAGCAAGGCGCGGGCGCGCCGTGTCCGCCGGGCCGGCCTTGTTGAGCGCGATGACGCGAATGTGCACCTGGTCGGGCAGTTTGAAATCATTCGTGTGCTCGCGGTAGTAGGTCTCGACCTTGAACGGTGAAATGATGATGGCCGAGGAGATGTTGCGGAGATACATCTGCTCCACGATGAAGCTCTCCTTCAGGTTCTGGCGGAAGCTCTCGTAGGTGGTGCCGTCGGCCTGGAGGGTCTTGGTGAGCGTCGCACGATCCGTGTATTGCTCCTTGATGCGCGAGGCGATGAAGTCATCGATGACAGCCTCCGGCAGCACCAGGCCGGACTTCTTGAAGTCGTCGAGAACGAGCTGCCGGTTGATGAGTTCGTCGATTCCGGCGCGCCACAGCTCCGAGGCCCGTTGCGCGAACACGCCCGGCTGGTTCGCGAACTGGCGTTGGATGACTCGCAGGGTTGGCTCCACGAAGCCGCGCACGTCCTTCTCCGTGATCACCGAGTCATTCACCTTTGCGATGATGCGGTTGACCTCGACGGGCGGCGCGGCTGCGGCGGTCGCGGTCAGCCCAACGGCCGTGCCCAACAAAGCGATGATGTCCTGCACGCGTGTCATCTCGATGCGCGAGTGTAGTGGCCCGGCGGCGCGGGTCAAGCGGGCGCGGAGAAGACGCGGGCATCTGTGGCATTGACGGGGCGGCGGCTCTCTGCAAACGTCCGCCCCGTGAACAGCGGTTCCCGGTTTGGATTTTGGCGCGCAGGGTCGGGCGGGTTTTGCTTCCGTCCCGTCCCGCTGCGTCCCCGGCTGCGCTGAGTTAAACCCAGAACATCCCGATGCCGCAGGTGATTGCCTGCGGCTTTTTTGTCGAATCCCGGCGTCCCGATTCCGAACCAAGAGAAAGCCACCATGATCATCGTCCTCAAGCCCCGGATCTCCCGCAAGGAGGAGTCCGCCGTCCTGTCCGAAATCCGCAAGCTCGGCTACCGGCCGCACGTGATGCGCGGCGTCGAGCGCACCGTGATCGGCGCAATCGGCGATGAGCGCACGCACCACAACCTCGAGACGCTCACCGCGTGGCCGCAGGTCGAGAGCGTCACGCCGATTCAGAAGCGCTTCAAGCTCGTCAGCCGCGAGGCGCACCCGGCCAACTCCACGGTCACGGTCGGCCGCGGCGTGGTCATCGGCGGGCGCAAGTTGCAGGTGATGGCCGGCCCGTGCTCCGTCGAAAGCGAGAAGCAACTGCTCGCCACCGCGCACGCCGTGAAACAGGCGGGCGCAACCCTCCTGCGCGGCGGCGCGTTCAAGCCGCGCACGTCGCCCTACGAATTCCAGGGATTGGGCTTGAAGGGTCTCAAGCTGCTCGCCAAGGCGCGCCGCGAGACGGGACTGCCGGTGATCACGGAACTGCTGTCCGAGGAACACGCGGAACTCGTGGCCGAATACTCGGACGTGCTTCAGATCGGCGCGCGCAACGCGCAGAACTTCCAGTTGCTCATCGCCGCCGCGCGCACGGGGCGGCCGGTGCTGCTCAAGCGCGGGCTCGCGATGCGCATCGAGGAATGGCTGCTTGCCGGCGAGTATGTGCTCTCGAACGAAAACCCGAACCTGCTCTTCTGCGAGCGCGGCATCCGCACGTTCGAGAACTACACGCGCAACACGCTCGACCTCTCCGCCGTGCCGATCATCAAGCGCGAGTCGCACTGCCCGGTGGTGGTGGACCCGAGCCAGGGCACGGGCCGCTCGGACCTCGTCGGCTCGCTGTGCAAGGGCGCGGTCGCGATGGGCGCGGACGCGCTGCTCATCGAGGTGCATCCGAACCCGGCGGAGGCGTGGAGCGACGGCGCGCAGCAGCTCACGCTCGACGGCTTCGCGAAGTTGATGGAGGAACTCAAGCCCTTCATCGCGGCGGCGGGCAGGGAGTAGCCAGGGCGCCGCGGCTTCCGGGAAGAACGCCGGCCTCCGGTCACTTCGGCGCGAGCGCCTGGCGGAATGCGGCATTCGTCGCCAGCGGGCCGAACCGGGCATCAGTGCCCGCGAGCCGGCGCAGGTCGTTGACGTTTGTCGCCCTGGTCAGCAGGCGCGCGTCGCTCAACCGGATGGCATGCGTGAGCGTGGCGACGGCTTCGTCGTGCTTCGAGAGCGCCGCCTGGATGGCTGCGAGATCGTAGAGTCCCTCGGGATTGTCCGGCGCGGCGCGATTGAAGCGCAGCATCACCTGTTCGAGTTTCAGGATGCTGTTCGAGTTCCGCATGTCGAACGCCATGTTGTAGGCTTGGGCGAGCAACATCAGCGAGGCGGGGTCGGGGTTCGGCGTGGTGAGGATGTGTTCGCCCACCTGCACGGCCTTCAGCGCGGCTTGCGAACGCCGCGCCGTGTTGCCCATCCGCCCGTAGAGATCGCTCAGCGTGAGCAGTGTCGAGACATCGGACCCGGGGCTGATGAGGAACGGGTCCATGACGGAATAGGCGCGGTTGGTGTCACCCATGCCGGCGTAGAGTTGCACGAGTTGGAGCGCGGCCTGGAAGTTCGTGGGGTTGGCCTGCTGTTGCGCCGCGAGTTGCGAGACTTGCGAGCGCGCCCTGTTCTGCGCGGTGATTCCGGCGTCGAACTGTTTGCGCATCTCGCGGAGGTTTCTCTCGAGGTCGCGCGCGCTTTGATTCGCCGGGTCGAGCCGGATGAATGTCTGCGCGAGACGGATGGCGTCGTCCACGAGGTTGAGGCAGCCCGGGGCGTTGCCGCGGCCGGCCTCCATGTTGGCCTTGCTGATGAGCAGGTTCGTGTAGCGGAAGAGCGCCTCCGGGCTGAACGGGCAGAACGCGTAAGCCTGTTTGAAGGCGAACTCGGCTTCGCGGATCATCTTCTCCTGAAGCGCCGGGTTGCCCGCGTGGTGGTTGATGCGCCAGTAGTAGACGCCGGCGATCGCGCTGCGCAGCTTGCTGAAGGCCTTCTGCCCGTCGTCGTCACGCGAGAATTTCGGATCGCCTTCGAATCCGCGCGA
Organism: Verrucomicrobiota bacterium; assembly: GCA_016871675.1. Lineage (NCBI taxonomy): Bacteria > Pseudomonadati > Verrucomicrobiota > Verrucomicrobiota bacterium. Next base: position 23,969 of record VHCN01000022.1, on the reverse strand, counting down.
GAGTTCCGTCGGGAATGCGTCGTCGAGCAGCCGGCGGTTGAGCCGGATGAATGCCTTGCCGTGCGGGGATTCGGAAACCATCCGCAGCACTTCGGGATGCACCACGGTGCCGGCGAACCGCTGCGGCTCGTAAAGGGGCTGGGTGCGGATGATGCGGTCGAGGTCCGCGGCGAGCAGCTTCCGGAGCATCGGGTTTGAGGACTCCGCGTTGGTGGCGCCCCTGAGCAACTGGCGCGTCTGTTCGGACAACTGCCCGCTCAGGAACGTGGCGAACGGGTTGGCGGGCGCGTGGAGTTTCGCGGCGAGCGACGGCAGGTTGAGGATGTCGCCCTCGAGAACCTTGGAGTCCATTTCGCGCCGCTTGTAGACTTTCTCGGCGAAGGCGCAGAGCGTGGAAACGGGCGTGTCGTAGGTGATCCAGTTGCCGATGAACCGCCGCGAATACTGGCTCCAGAACTCGTGGTCGCGCTGGAGGATCTCGTCCGTCAGCTCGGCCAGCGGCTGGCGGTTGATCTTCATGATGATGCCGCTGGGCGTGAGGTAGGGATACATCCAGTCGAGCGGGAAACTTTCCTCCACGTAGAAGTCGTGGTCGGGGTTTGCGTCGAAGATCATCTTCGTGAGCAGGCCGTTGATGGACATGACAGCGACCTGGCCCTGGACGGAAAGCCGGTTGCCTTCCCAGCGGATGTCCTCGCCGGGCTTCACCTGGCGCGGCTCGTTCGGGAAGTCCTTGTCGTGCTTCGCGCGTCGTGTTGCGTCCTCGACGTAATCGTTGAACGCCTTCTGCGAGTCGGGGATGGAGGGCGTCTTGATTTCGAGGTCGGGATAAACGCCGCCCTCGCTGATGGCGATTTGTTTCGGGTAGGCCGCCTCGATCAACTGGCGGTTGAGCCGGATGCGGGTGTAGCCGGAGGGTTTTTCCTTGATGAAGCGCTGCAGCCGCGGGCTGAGCGTGACGCCCGCGAAGCGGCCCGCCTCGTAGAGCACGGGGACTTTCGTCAGGGCCTTCAACTCTTCCGCGAGTTTGTCGCGCCCGGTTTGGATTCGCTCGAGCAATCCCTTGAGCAGCTTTTCCTTCGCGGCGGGGTCCTTGAGCCAGTAGTTGCGTGATCGCAGTTCCGCGTCGAGCTCGGGGTTCGGTGTGACGGATGTGCCCGCGATGAGTGCCTTGATGTCCTTGAGGTCGCGCTCGGCGTCCGCGAGGTCGGGCATGATTTCGCGGGCGCGCCGCACGGCCTGGTATTCCTTTTCCATGAGGGCGTTCAGGTCGCGCGCGAGCAGGCGGCGGGTGCGCGACTCGGCCGGCGCGGACTTCAGCGCGGCCTGGGTGTCGGGTGTGAGGTGATCGAAGAGGAACCGGGAGACGCCGTCGTCCTGCTGCGCCGAGGTGAGCCGCGTGGCGAGCGCGGGCATGCCGGGGAAGTCGCTTTCCTTGAACCATGAGTTGCCGATGCGGCGGTCCTTCTCGATGCGGTCGCCGATGCCCGTGAAGAAACTGTCCACCGGCCGAACGATGGGCTTGAGCAAGCCGGTGGTGACTGAGACGGCGCGTTCGATGCGATTGGTCAGGTGCGGGAGGTTGTTGTTCTTGAGGTTGAGGTTGTCCTTGCCCATCGCGCGGTTCTGAATGCTTTGGGCGAAGTGATCGATCGCGCCCTGCAAGAAGGGCGGGTCGGTCTGCGCGCTGCGGTTGAAGTGGGCGCGGATGTATTGGAGATACGTGCCGTCGGCGAGCGCGTTTTGAGTGATGATATAGACGTCGCGCCGGTCAAACGCGGGGTCGCGCGGCTTGTGCTTCGCGGGGGTGAAGCTCTCGGAGAAGATCATGTAGGTCGGGCAGAAGCGGCCCGGGTCCGTGCCGCCGAAGAGCACGGTGTCGCGGGTCATTTCGGGATAGACCGACTTGTCGCCTGCCTTCAGCCGTTCCTCGCGCTCGACGGGGTCGTAGGTGAGCGGTTTGCCGGGTTGCTTGTGGCTCAGGAACGGTGGCGTGAACATGTCGTGGCCGAACCAGTAGCCGAACAGGTGGCCGCGCTGCTCGTTCTTCGCCCAGTGCGCGATGATGGTCTGCGCGGGCATCAATGCGAACACCGCGAGCAGCACCGCCACCGGCGCGCGCCGCCGGAACGCCAGTCCCGCGAGCAGCAGCAACCCCATCCACGCGATGCCGAGGGACGCCGCGAGCTTGTCCTGCGGGAACGCGCTCTCTTCCGCCGGCAGCGACGTCACCAAGTCCCACACGGCCTCCAGTTCGTTGCGGGGGAGGGACCGGACCAAGCCGGTGTCGCCGAACACGACGATGCCTTGATACAAGCCGAGCCCCGCCATCACGGACACGACGATGAGGAAGCTGCGCCGCCGGTTCTGATAGTCGCTCGCGAGCCACGCGACGAGCAGCGCGAAGCCGTAGCCGATGAACGCGCCGAGCATGAGGTGCGACGCGGTGAAGAAGACCTTTGTCAGCTCGCGGCTCTGCCGGTCGGGCCCGGGATTGAGCAGGAACATCAGGATGAATGCGAGGCAGGCGCCGATGAAGCCGAGGCCGATCACCCACGCGCGCTCGCGCTGCTTCATGCGCGCGAGGAAGAAGAGCGGGATGAGCGCCACGAGGCAGAGCACGGGCGTGAATTCCTCCATCGCGCCTTCCTTGAGCATGGTGACCTGCTCGAGGTAGCGCTTGACCTCCGTGGTCGGGTTGGTCTTCTCGTATTGGCCGCGGGTCAGGGCGTGGATGAAGCCCTCGATGGTGCGCGGGTAGCCCCAGTTGAGCGGCGGGTTGCTCATGCCGGCCATGGGCATGTAGAAGTAGAACGACGAGCCGAGGAAGGTGAAGACCACCAGGATCATCAGCGCGGGCCGCATGGACTTCATCAGCCATGCGCGGACCGTTTCCGCACCCTTCGCGGACATCATGACGAAGGTCACGACGGCCAGCGCAATGAACTGGTAGAACGTCATGAACTTCAGCGCGAGCGACTGCGCGCTTGCCGCGGCGTTCATGCGCTCCTGGGAGCCTTCGTTCCGAGCGAGTTGCTCGGAGCCGACAGCGTTGGACCACGCCACCCAGATGAAGAGCGCGATCAGCGCGTAGACGGCCGAGGCCGCGAGCTTTCCTTCCGTGCCGCCTTCGATGCCGAACCACAACACGACGAGGATCGACGCGATGCCGACGATGAGGAACATGCTGAACACGGCCGGGTTGCCGATGAATCCCGGAGAGACAAAACCCTTGAGGAACAAGCCGCCGAGGAAGAACAGGCTGTTCAGCCAAAACAGGTCGCGCCCGAGCTTGCGGTTGCGCAGGAGGATGGCCACTTCGATGCCGGGCGCGGCCACGATGAGCGTCTGGTGATTCGTGAAGCACACGCCGAAGAGAAAGAACGCCCAATACAAATAGCGCCGCTGCTCCGGCGCGTGGTTCCAGCGCATCAGGCACACGATGGTGCCCATCAACGAGAGCGTGCTGAGTGTGTAAACCTCCACGATCACCGCCTGGCTCCACATGAAGCCGTTGAAACCGAAGAGCATCCCCGCCAGCCAGCCCGCGACGATGCACAGCGCCGACTCGAGCTTGCGGTCCATGGCTTTGAACTGGTCGATCCCCTCCAGAATCATGCTCGTGCCGCGCGATGTGATGAGCGCGAGCAAGCCGCATGTCGCCGCTCCCGCCACCGCGGATGCCAGAGCCACGCGCCAGGCCATGTTCGAATACGGCACCAGCACCGTGAAGAGCCAGGTGTAAAGCGTCCACACGGGGTAACCCGGCGGGTGCGGCACGCCTGCGTATTGTGAGGCGACGGCGAGCTCGCCCGAGTCTTCCAGCGTCAAGTCCGGCGCGAGCGTGAGCAGGTAGCCGATGAAGACGAACAACGCCGTGGCCAGCGCCGTGATCCAGTCCACGCGCCGGAACAGCGCTGCGGGTGGAGCGGTCGCCGCGGCTGTGTTAGACGGGGCTGTGGCGGCCTTGTTGATCGCGGCGACAAGCTCCTCGGGCTTGTTCACGGACCCGGAGGCCTGCGTGGTGGACGCCTTGGGCGAGTTCGAACCGGTGCCGTTGGATTGGGCGGGCTTGGATTTGTGGTTCTTGCTCATCTGGACGGGTTCGACACCGGTCGGCTTCCCGCGTTCAGGAAGCGCCAAGTTCAAGGTCAACCCAAGGCGAAGTCCATCCCAAAATGCCTCCGGTGGAACACTGAGGACGCAGAACTATCGGGGTTGTAAGCCGATGGCAGCGTGGTGCGTGGTGCGTGAAAACCCGCGCGACGGGCGTGCTGATCTTCGCGCACGACCCGCCAAGTCCGATCCCGCGGTTGCCCGTCCCTTGCGGTTCCCACCTACTTCACCACCACCCACACGTTTCGGTAGAAGACGGGGTTCCCGTGGCCCTGCAGTTGGATGGGGCCGCCTTGCGGTGACTCGGGTTTGCCGCCGCCCGTGGGGCCGTTGATCTCCTGCTTGTCGTGGATGACGACGCCGTTGTGCCGGACGGTGATGACGGCGTTGCTGGTCTTCTTCCCTTCGGCGTCGAACTTCGCGGCCGCAAACTCGATGTCGTAGGTCTGCCACACAAGTGGCGGGAAGCACATGTTCACGCTTGGCGCCGTCTTTGAATAGAGCCCGCCGCACTCGTTGTTCTGACCCTTGAGCCCGAAGCTGTCGAGCACCTGCACTTCGTAACGATCCTGCATATAGACGCCACTGTTCGCGCGGCCCTGTCCGCGCCCAAGCGGCTTGAACGGCAGCAGGAACTCGCAATGCAGCGTGAAGTTTTGGAAGTCATCGCGCTTCGTCTTCGTGCCCGGCGCGAGCAGCCGGCGCTTCAAATCGTCCTCATGCCCGCCGGCAAACGCGTCGAAGCTCGTGCCGTCAAAAAGCACGACCGCTCCCGCGGGCGGCTTCGCGCCGAGGGTCGGGCTCGCGCGGCTGACCTTCTTCAGTGTGAACGGCTTCTGGTCGTTCATGCCCGTCAGCGAATCCTTGGTGAGTGTCGCCTTCCCGCCCGCGGGTAGTGTGAAGGTCACGTTGTCGCCGTCACGCTTGGACTCGGCCTCGACCTTCGCGGACTTGTCCCAACCCGCGCCCGGCAACCCGCCTTGATGGAACACGACGCGAAATGTGGCGTTGCCCATCGCGATGACCTGCGCGCCAAGCTTGGCGTCGGCGTATTCACCCTGCAGGTCAATGTCAGGCCCGGCCGCGCGGGCTTGCTCGATTGTGAGGTAAGTGCCCGCTTCTGGTTTGGCGTCCGCCGCGAACGTGCGCGGCGCCAGGGCGAGGCCTAGGGTCAGTGCGAGCAGTGGAGTCTTCATGAAATGGAGGATGGAGGTTTGGGTTCGATTCGCGTTCGCGCGTCCCGGTGCTGGGCCAAAGCTACCGGAGGAAACGGAGAAGTCCAACTGCTTCGTGAGCCTCAGCAACCCGTCCGCGTGGGCCGCGCCCCCCGCCGCGGGGGATTGCCCGCGTGGTCGATTGATGGTTAGCTTGTGCCGCTGCTGGTTCCATAGAGGAACGGGCGGCCATGCATGCTGACAATCCTGCGCATTCTCTTCACGGGAGCACTTGTTTTCGTGATGTGGCGGGGATCGCAAGAAGGCCCCGGCAGCGGCGCGGCCGACACCACGGCCGCCTACTACATGGGCTTGTCGCTCATCCTCGCCATCGGCACCGGCATCGTGTGGGCGCCCGCGGTCGGCGCGATGGTCGTGGCGCCGCTCGATGCCACGCTCACGTGCGGCTCGTTCATGGTCGAGGAGCACAAGTCGCTGCGCCTTGTTTACTGGCTCATCAAGCGCAAGCATCGGCGGCTCGCGGTGTTCTTCTGCCTGGTCGAGGCCGTCAACCACCCCGACTGGCCGACGGCTTACAACATCGGCATGCGCCACGCGAAGCGCGGTTCGCGCCTCGAGCGCATCTTCGCCAAGGAAGTCTGGCGCTTTGACAACGCGCAGAACGCGCTGCTCGCCCACGAGGTCCTTCGCCGGCACGGCGTCGCACCGCCGCCCCACACGAATTCCGAGGTCATGTGGCAGCTCACGATGCGCGAAAAGAAAGAGACGCCGATGCGTGAGCCGATTCCCGTCCCGCCCGCCGCGTCGCCGCCGCCGCTCAAGCGCAATCCGCTCATCAAGCTGTATCAGGAAGAGGCCGAACCTTCAGCCGGCGATGAGTTTGCGGCCGAGGCGTTCCGGCCGCCGACCCTGCCCTCATCCGCGATTTCGACCGGTGCAAAGCCTGCGGCGGGTTCGCGGCGAAGTTCCTCCGGGGAGGCGCCTCCCGCCGGCGCGGATGGCGGGCTCTTCGGCTGGCTTCGCCGGCTCGCGCCGAAACGCTGACCGACCATGTTCAAGATCATCCGACGCATCCTCCAAGTCGTGCTGCTGATCGCCATCGGCGCGTTCGGCTACTGGCTCTGGCTTCATCCCGAGGCGCTCAAGCCCGCCGCGAAGCTCTACAAGGAAGGCGAGGCGAAGGTGAAGGAAGTCCTCACCGCCGAGCAGGAGCAGAAGAAAATCATCGGCGAAGTCAGCGGCCGCGTGACGCGCGTTTACACGGGCGATGCCTTCCAGCTCACGGATGCCACGGGCGTGTTCAACTGGCGGCTCAGCGGCATCATCGCTCCGGAAATGCCCGTGCAACGCACGCCCGGCATGGAGCGCACCGCGGGCGACCTGAGCCGGGAGTTCCTCGCCTCGCTCGTCGTCTCCAACTCCGTGCGCATCGCCGTGCTCCACTCCGAGGGCGTGCAGGGGAGCGATGGCATCGCCTACATCGGCACGAACAACGTGAACCTCGCCATGGTCGCCGCCGGCATGGCACGGCTCAACGAACGTGTGGCGCACGTGCTGCCGTTCGACATCCGCCGCCTTATCGAAAAGGCCGAGATGGACGCGCGCACGGCGAAGCTCGGCATCTGGGCCGAAACCCCGGGCGCGACGCCCTCGAAGTAGCGCGGCGGCGACGGTGCTTCGCTTCCCCTCTCAATCCAAGGCATCACCCGGCACGTGGCTTGCGCGCCGCGAGGCTCCCCTGCACAATCCGCGCCCATGTTCACCGTCCGCCCGGCCGTGCGTGAAGACTGTGCGGGCATTCTCGAAATCTACAACGACGCCGTCCTGCACACGACGGCGACTTACGATTACGACATCTCCACGCTGGCGCAGCGCGAGGCGTGGTTCGACGACCACGCGGCGACGGATTATCCGGTGTTCGTCGCCACTGATGCCGAGAGTCGTATTGTGGGATGGAGCGCGCTGAACCGTTTCCGCGACCGCGCCGGCTACCGCTTCACGACGGAGAACTCGGTTTACGTCGCGGCGGACAAACGCGGGCTCGGCATCGGCCGGATGCTGCTGCCGCCGTTGATCGGGGCGGCGAACGCGCGCGGGTTTCGCGCGATCATCGCCGGGATCGACGCGGACAACGACGTGAGCGTGCGGTTGCACGCGAAGTTCGGCTTCGTGGAAGTGGCGCGGCTGCGGCAGGTGGGCTTCAAGTTCGGCCGCTGGCTCGACGTGATTTACATGGAGCTGCTGCTGCCGGAGGCGAAGTGAGCCGCCGCCCGACTACGGCGACCCCGGCGCAAGCGTGACGCGTGGAGGGCTGTCAGGTTTTCCCGCGCCGCTCAAGGCGAATGCGCGGCGATTGGCCCCGGCGCGACCGCGCTTGAACATTCGCCCACCCGTGGCAATCTCGGGTCACGTCCGCTTGAACACCGATTTCCCATCGCGCCGGTTGCGCTTCGGCTTGGTCGCCTCGCTCCTGCTTGGGGTCGCATCGCTCCACGCGGCGGTGCCGCGCGGCCCGACGGGGCGCGACTCGTTCTTCGCCTCGACCGATGCGCACAAGTTCGTGATCAAGCTTGCGCCGGAGGAACTGGCCAAACTCCGCAAGAACAACCGCGCCTACGTGAAGTGCGACGTCACGGTGAACGATCATTTCTTCGCCAAGGACGCGGGCATCCACCTCAAGGGCGGCGCGGGGAGTTTCCGCGGAGTGGATGACAAGCCCGCGCTGACGCTCAGCTTCGGGAAGTTCATCGACACGCAAAAACTCATGGGCGTGCGGAAGCTGCACCTCAACAACTCCGTGCAGGACCCGAGCTTCATCACGGAGAACGTCTGCGGCTGGATGTTCGACAAGGCCGGCGTGCCCGCGCCGCTCGCCACGTATGCCCGCGTTGAGTTCAACGGCCGCGACCTCGGCTTCTACGTCGCCATCGAGGGATTCGCGAAGGACTTCCTCCACCGCTACTTCGAGGATGTTTCCGGCAACCTCTACGACGGCGGCTTCTGCCAGGACATCGACGCCAAGAAGCAGAAGCTCCTCGGCGAGGACCCCAACGAGCAGCGCGACCTCAAGGCGCTTGTGGACGCCGCGCGCGAGCCTGACCCGCAAAAACGCTGGCTGCGGCTCTCCGAACTGCTCGACACGCCGCGGTTCGCCTCGTTCCTCGCGATGGAAGTCATGACGAGCCATTGGGACGGCTACGTTCACAACCGGAACAACTACCGGATGTATCACGACCCCAAGTCCGGCAAATTCGTTTTCCTCCCGCACGGCATGGATCAGATGTTCGGCGGCGGCCATCACGCGCTCCGGCCCGCCGGGCTCAACGGCCTGCTCGCGTCCGGCTTCATGGCCACGCCGCAGGGCCGCGAACTCTACGAACAGCAGGCCCGCGCCGCTTACACCAACGCCTTCAATCTCGAGGAAGTCATCGCGCGCGTGAACGACCTCAACGCGATCATCCGGCCCGCGCTCGCCGCCATCAACCCGCGCGCCGCGCAAGACCACGCAGGGCAGGTCGCCGCATTGCGCGACCGCATCGTCGCCCGGCATCGTGCCATCGGCCAGCAACTTGGCTCGCCGCCGCCCGATCCGATGAAGTTTGCCGCCGACAACACCGCGAAGATTCCAAGATGGGAGGCGCGGCAGGATTCCGGCGACCCCGCGCACGAGCAGCCCAGGGTGGATGGCCGCGCGACGCTGCACATCACTTCGAAGGGCTCGCCCACCGTCGCCTCGTGGCGTGCGCCCGTGCTGCTCGGTCCGGGCAAGTATCGTTTCACCGCCGATGCGAAGGCCGCGGGCATCGAACCCCACACGGGCGACCCCGGCACCGGCGCAGGCTTGCGAATCTCCGGGGGACAGCGCGTGAACAAACTCTTCGGCAGCGCCGCGTGGACGACGCTGGAACACGAGTTCGAGGTTGGCGAACTCACTGAAGTCGTCCTCGTCGCCGAGCTTCGCGCCAACAAAGGCGAGGTGTGGTTCGACGCCGCGTCAATGAAACTGACGCGGGTGAAGAATTAGCGCGGGCTCGGGAACTCGGACTGCGGTCGAAGTGAGAAGCTCGGGATTCGTGGCTGCGAAACTAGCCGCGCATGTAGACGGGGTGATGTCGTGTGTCGCCCCTCGAAACCGCCGAGACTACAGCGTCTTCCCCGTCAACCGCTGATACGCCTCAAGATACTTCGCCGTCGTCTTCGCGACAATGTCCGCGGGCAGCACGGGGCCGGGCGGCTGTTTGTTCCAGTCGAGCGTCTCGAGGTAGTCGCGCACAAACTGCTTGTCGAAGCTCGGCTGGCCGCGCCCCGGCTCGTAGCGGTCCGCCGGCCAGAAGCGCGACGAGTCGGGCGTGAGCACCTCGTCAATCAGCACCAACCCGCCGCCGGACATTCCGAATTCAAATTTGGTGTCCGCGATGATGATGCCCCGCTGCCGCGCGTAGTCGCGTGCGAAGTTATAGAGGTGCAGGCTCAAGTCGCGCGCGCGACCCGCGATGTCCGCGCCGACGAGCTTCGCCGCGGCGTCGAACGAAATGTTTTCGTCGTGCCCCGTCTGCGCCTTCGTCGCGGGTGTGAAGATCGGCTCGGGCAGCTCGGCGGATTCCTCCAAGCCTGCGGGCAGACGGATGCCGCACACGGTTCCCTGCGATTTGTATTCCTTCCAGCCCGAGCCCGCGAGGTAACCACGCACGACGCACTCGATGGCGAGCGGCTCCGCCTTCTTCACGATCATGCTGCGGCGTGCAATCTGCGCGGCGATGCCCGGGTGAAGCGCGGCCAAGGCCGGGACGGCGAGCGGGTCGGCGGCGCGCGCGAGCCGGTGGTTGGGAACGAGTTTCTCCGTCTGGTCGAACCAGAAGTTCGACACCTGCGTGAGCACTTCGCCCTTGCGAGGGATGCCGTTGGGCATGATGACGTCGAACGCGGAGATGCGGTCGCTCGCGACGAACAGCAGCGCGTCCCCGAGGTCGAAGATCTCGCGCACCTTGCCGCTGCGCAGCTTGTTCAGCCCGGGAATCTCCACCTGCAACAACGGATCGTCATTCATCGCCGCGATGATGGCGGGGGCGTTCAAAGTTCAAAGTTCAAAGTTCAAAGTTCGAACCACGAAGTCCGGAGTTTCGAGTTCTGAGGTCCCGGTTCCGGGTTTCGAGCCGCTGCCGCAGGTGGACCGGCTCGCGCTGCGAGCCGTCCGGTCGCAGCGCGACCGGAGCCAGCCTCGGGCCTTCGCCATCCACCGGCGCGCAATCAGGATTCCCGATGCTCAGCGGCTGAAATTCAATTCACGCCGCTGCGGCCGTGACGTCTACTCTCGCCGCCATGAAAACTGAACTGCTTCCTGTCCCATCCGCCAAGCCGGGCCGTTTCTCCGCCGCGCCTTCGCGCCTCTCGCTGTCCCTCGCCGATGAGCGCGACCGCGAGGAAATCTACCGTCACCGTCACGAAGTCTTCGCGCGCGAACTCGGCCAGCATGCGCCCAACGCCACCGGCCGGCTGCGCGACGCACTCGACGATTTCAACGTGTATCTCGTGGCCAGGTCGGACGGCGAGATCGCGGGATTCATCAGCATCACGCCACCGGGCCGGACTTATTCGATGGACAAATACGTCGCGCGCGGGCGGCTGCCATTCGCCGTGGACTCGCGACTGCATGAAATCCGGTTGCTCACCGTTTTGCAGCCGCATCGCGGGCGCGAATTGGCCGTGCTGCTGATGTATGCGGCTTTTCGCTGGGTGGAATCGCACGGCGGCACGCGCATCATGGCCATCGGCCGGCGCGAAGTGCTCGATCTATACCTGCGCGGCGGCCTCCTGCCCGCGAACATCTCCGTGCAGTCCGGGGCGGTCACTTTCGACGTGCTGCACGCGACCGTGGACGCCGTGCGCGAGCAGGCGACGGCACTCGCCGGACTGCTCGACCGCGTCGAGGGCAAGACGGACTGGCAGCTCAGTTTTCCCTTCCGCAAACCCGCGGCGTGCTTCCACGGCGGCGCGTTTTTCGACGCCATCGGGCCGACGTTCGACACGCTCGACCGGCGCCACGCGATTGTGAACGCCGATGTGCTGGACGCGTGGTTTCCGCCATCGCCCGCGGTGCTCGACGCGCTGAACGCGCATTTGCCGTGGCTGCTGCGCACGTCGCCGCCGACGGGTTGCGAAGGCTTGATCGAAACGATCGCGCACGCGCGCGGCGTCGCGCCCGAGAACATCCTGCCGGGCGGCGGCTCATCCGACCTCATCTTCCGCGCGCTGCGCCACTGGCTCACGCCCGCCTCGAACGCGCTCATCCTCGATCCGACTTACGGCGAATACGCGCATGTGCTCGAGAAGGTCATCGGTTGCACGGTGGACCGGCTCACACTTTCGCGACGCGACGGCTTCGCCGTGGACCTCGCGCGGCTTGAAGCGGCATTCGCGGATCGCTACGACCTCGTGGTGCTTGTGAACCCAAACAGCCCGACCGGCCGGAACATTCCGCGCGCGGCGCTCGAAGCGTTGCTCCTCGGCGTGCCGCAGCGCACGCGCGTGTGGGTGGACGAAACCTACGTGGACTACGCGGGCGCGGGCGAGTCGCTCGAGGCCTTCGCGGCCCGGTCCGGGAACGTGATCGTCTGCAAGTCCATGTCGAAGGTCTACGCGCTCAGCGGGGCGCGCGCGGCGTATCTGTGCGCGGGCGCGCATCAGCTCGAGGCGTTGCGCGCGATCACGCCGCCGTGGGTTGTGAGCCTGCCGGCGCAAGTCGCCGCGGTGCGCGCTTTGCAGGACGCGGACTACTACGCGGCGCGTTACGCCGAGACCCACCAACTGCGCACGGCGCTTGAAGCGGACTTGCGCGCGCTCGGTCTGGAAGTGCTGCCCGGCATCGCGAACTTCGTCTTGTGTCAATTGCCCGAGTCCGGCCCGCGCGCGGGCGAAGTGGTGAAGAACTGCCGCAGCCGCGGGGTATTCCTGCGCGACGCCGCGGCGATGGGCTCGCAACTCGGCACGCACGCACTGCGCGTCGCGGTGAAAAGTGCAGAGGAGAATGTGCGGATCGTGGAGGCGATTCGCACGGCATTGCGGGCAGCGTGAGTCCGTGGTGGCGCCGGTCGCGCTGCGACCGGTGACGCCTCGAAGCGCGAGGCGTTCCACCGTGGAGCGACACAACGCCCGCGTCTCGACACGGCGCGGCCGGACTTGCTAGCGTCGCGTCGTGAATGTTGTGGTCACCGGCGGGGCGGGCTTCATCGGGTCGCACGTGTGCGAGCGGTTGCTGCGCGAGGGGCATTCCGTCTGCGCGTTCGACGACTTGAACGACTTCTATCCGCCCGCGATCAAGCAGCAGGCGTTGCGCAACCTGCAGGCCCTCGCACGGCCGTTTACATTCGTGCAGGGCGACATCACCGACCGCGATGCCGTCGAGGAACTCTTCGGGAGCGAGCGATTCGACCAAGTCATCCATCTCGCCGCGCGCGCCGGGGTGCGGCCGAGCCTCGCGGAGCCGGCACTTTACCAGCGCGTGAACGTCGAGGGCACGGTGAACGTGCTCGAAGCCGCGCGCAGCCGCGGCGTGAAGAAGTTCACCATCGCCAGCTCGTCGTCCGTTTACGGCGTGAATGCCAGGGTGCCGTTCTCGGAGTCGGACCCGATCTTCAGCGCGATCTCGCCTTATGCGGCGAGCAAGCTCGCGTGTGAGGCGCTCGGCCACGTGTATCACCACGTTTACGGATTTGATGTGGCGATGCTGCGGTTCTTCACCGTGTATGGCCCGCGGCAGCGGCCGGACCTTGCGATCCACAAGTTTGCGTCGCTCATCCAGGCGGGGAAGCCGATCCCGGTCTTCGGGGACGGCTCGACGGCGCGCGACTACACCTACGTGACGGATACGATCGAGGGCATCCTCGCCTGCACGCGGCGCGAGTTTGGATTCGAGATCTTCAACCTCGGCGAATCGCAGACCGTGACGCTGAGCCGGTTGATTGAGTTGCTCGAGTTTTCGCTCGGCAGGAAGGCGGTGCTCGACCGGCAGCCATTGCAACCGGGCGACGTGCCGGTCACGTTTGCGGACATCTCGAAAGCCCGCGCGCGGCTCGACTACAACCCGCGCGTGAAGATCGAGGACGGCATCCCGAAATTCATCGAGTGGTTCCGGACCTCGCCGCGGCCTTGAATCCGGATCGCGCGGTTCGCGATGCGCGGGCGAACGGGCTTGCCTCATGGGGTTGGTGGTTCCGGCGCGCGGTGAGGCCAGTTTCCCGTGGAATTCCGGCGCGGGCTTTCGTATGCTGCGCGCGCCGTGAGCCCAGTCACGCCAGACGAGCGCCGTGAAGCCATCGCCGCCCAGGTTGAGAAAGCGGTCACGAACACGCAGGTTTTCGACATCCACACGCATCTCTACGACCCCGCGTTTGGCGGGTTGCTGCTGTGGGGACTCGACGACTTGCTCACGTATCACTACCTCGTCGCCGAGGCGTTCCGCTACTTTGACATGCCGTATGACAAGTTTTGGGCGCTCTCGAAGACGCGGCAGGCGGACCTGATCTGGGACGCGCTTTTCGTCCAGCATTCACCCGTGTCGGAGGCGTGCCGCGGCGTGCTTACCACGTTGAATCTCCTCGGGCTCGATGTGAAGAAGCGCGACCTGCCCAAACTCCGCCGGTGGTTCGCGAGGTGGAAGCCCGACGCCTACATTACGCGATGCATGGAGATCGCGAACGTCAGCCGCGTCTGCATGACCAACTCGCCGTTCGACGACGTCGAGCGCGCCGTCTGGGAGAAGGGCTTCACCCGCGACGAGCGGTTCACGGCCGCGCTGCGCATCGATCCGCTGTTGCTCGACTGGCCCACCACCGCGCCGAGGCTCGCTGCGTGGGGCTACAAGGTATCTTCCGACCTGAGCGACCGCACGGTCGGCGAAGTGCGCCGTTTCCTCGCCGACTGGTCGCGCCGCATCCACGCCCGTTACGTGATGGTGTCGTTGCCGCCGGACTTCGTGTATCCGGGCGAACACTTGTGCGCGCGGCTGATGGACACGGCGGTGCTGCCGCATTGCCGCGAGTTCGGCCTGCCGTTCGCGATGATGCCCGGCGCGCGCCGCGCGGTGAACCCGCAACTGCGCCTCGCCGGCGACGGCCTCGGCCGCTGCAATGTTGTCTCCTACGAAGCGATCTTCGCCGGGCACCCGGACAACAAGTTCCTCATCACCGCGCTCTCGCGCGAGAACCAGCATGAGTTCTGTGTCGCGGCGCGGAAGTTCCGCAACCTGCACCTGTTCGGCTGCTGGTGGTTCACCAACATCCCGCACCTGGTCAACGAGATGACCCGCATGCGGCTCGAGCTGATCGGGCTGTCCGTGACGCCGCAGCACTCGGACGCGCGCGTGCTCGACCAGATCGTTTACAAGTGGGACCACTCGCGCCGCGTGATCTCGCAAGTGCTCGTGGAAAAGTATCTCGACCTCGCGCAGACGGGCTGGGAGCCGACGCACATGGAGATCAAGCGCGACGTGAAGGCGCTGTTTGGCGGTGAGTTTGAGCGGTTCTGCGGCGTTCCCGCGCGGGGGGAGCCGGCGGGCGCAAAGCCCGCGCCGCGCCCGGTGACCGCTCGCACGCCATCCGCCGCGGCCGGGGTGGCGTCGCGAAGCTGATCGCGCCGAGCGCAGGCTTGTCTTCATCTTGCCGCGGGCACACACTCCGCCCGTGGCTGAAATCCTGAAATTCGTCCGGCACGGCGCGGGGCAGATCACCCCGAAGATCCTCGCGGGCGTTCATCGCAAGCTGCCGATGCTCAAGCTCGAGTTCGCGCAGATGCATGCGCCGAAGTTTCCGCACCTCGTCGAGCAGCTCGAGTTCCTCGCCGACGTCATCGAGGACTACGTGGAACGGGCGGACCTGGAAATCCCGCTGGTCAGCGTGGCAGCGGCGACGTTCGCGCTCGTGTATGCCCACCGGCAGGTGGACTTGATCCCTGACTCGACGCCGGATTACGGCTTCGCCGACGAATCTTCCGTGGTGCGCGCCGTGTTGATCGAGCACGAGCGGGATTTCGCAGCCTTTGCTGCCCGCCACCACTTGAACTGGTCGAAGATCACGGTGAAGGCGTAGTCGTCCGGCGTCTCGCCCGCGCGGCGGGACGCACGGGCACGCCTCGCGCGCGGTCCTCTCAGTAGCGCGCCACTTCCCGCTTCAATTCGAGCCCGAGCGCCGAGGTCGTTTTGCGGGCCTCGGCGAGCATGAAGGCCACTTCGCTTCCCACGGCGATGAATTGAAATCCCTCCGCCCGCCGGCGTTTCGCGCTCTCCACGTTGATGACGTGGATGCCCGGCGCGACGCCGTGTTTCTTCGCCGTGGCGCGGATGTGCGCGAGCGCGTCCACGAACTCCTTGTCCTCGCTGTCAAACGCGGGCTTCTTCCCCATCGAGTTGAGCAGGTCATTCGGGCCGATGAACACGGCGTCGATGCCCGGGACGCTCAGGATTTCGTCGGCCTTCTCGATGGCCTTCACGTGCTCGGCCATCACGACGAGCAGGACTTCCTCGTTCGCGCGCGCGTAATAGGTGCCCGGGTCGGTGTCGAAGTTCACCGCGTGCGCCTGGCCGCCGACGGAACGGTTGCCGAGCGGGTGGTAGCGCACGCCCTCGACGACGGCCTCGGCCTCGGCGCGCGAGCAGACCATCGGCGTGACGACGCCCCACGCGCCATTGTCGAGCACTCGCTTGAAGTTCTCGCCCGTGTTCCACGGCACGCGTGCCATCGGCGCGGGGCCGCTGTCGGCGATGACGGCGAACATCTGCGCCGCGCACCCGATGTCGATCGGCGTGTGCTCCATCTCGACGGTGAGCCAGTCGAAGCCCACGCGCGCCATCATGCGCGCGGCGACAGGGTCGGGCAGCGTGAGCCAGGTGCCGAGGGAGGCTTCGCCGCGTTTGAGTTTGGCGCGGACGTGGTTGGGTCTCATGGAAGGCTTTGTTGAGTGCGGTTGGACGGGTTAGCTGGCTTTCGCCCGCAGCGCCGGCGAATTGAAGACATCCGGGTTGACGACCATCGCCGGGCGCTTCCCGTGCATCAGGTCCACGATGGATTGTGCGGCGGTCATGCTCACTTTCTCGCCGGTGCCGCGGGCGAAGCTCGCGAGGTGCGGCGTGAGCAGCACGTTGGGCAGGCCGCGGAACACGTTCTCGGCGGGGAGCGGCTCCTGCACGAACGCGTCGAGCGCCGCGCCGGCGATGACACGCTCGCGGAGAATCTTCGCCAGCGCCGCCTCGTCCACAAGCGCGCCGCGGCCTGTGTTGATGAGGTAGGCGGTCGGCTTCATCTTCCTCAACTGCGCCTCCCCGATGAGCCCGCGGCTTTGCGGCGTGAGCGCGGCGTGCAGCGAAAGGAAATCACTCTGACCGAGCAGTTCATCGAGCGTCACAAACCGGATGCCGAACTTCGCGGCGTCCGGATTCGGCGCGATGTCGTGCGCGATGACCTTCATGTCGAAGCCCGCCGCACGCCGCGCCATGGCCAGCCCGATGCGCCCGCAGCCGAGGATGCCCAGAGTCTTGCCGTGGACGTCGTGTCCCCACGCGCCGCGCCAGACGCCGTTGTTCATGTCGAGGTGGCCGATGTGGACGTTGCGCGCGACGGCCAAGAGCAGCGCGAAGGCGAAGTCCGCGACCGCGTCGTTGAGCAGGCCGGGCGTGAACGCGACCACGATGCCGTTCCTCGTCGCGGCCGGCACGTCAATCGCGTCGTAGCCGACGCCCCAGCGCGAGATGCACTTGAGCTGCGCGGCGCGAGGCGATGCGAGCACGTCGGCGGTGAACTTGTCCATGCTCGCGAAGCACGCGTCGTGGCCCTCGAGCAGCGGCAGCAGCGTCTCGGCCGGATGCGGGCCGAACGTTGCCGGAAACGTGAGCTTGCAACCGGCGCCCTCGAGCAGGGCGATGGCGCCCTTGCCGACTTCGTCGAGCGTGCGGGCGGTGATGAGGATGTTCCAGGACATGCGGGCTTCGTGTTTCGGATTTCGGGTCGGAGCGAGCCGGGAAACGGCGGGCGAATAGGAACATTGACCGCGGCGAAGTTCAACCCTGCAACGCAAGCCGGCGGTTGCGATAGCGGATGACTTTGAACTCGGGATGTTCGAGCACGACCTCGACGCGGTCGAAGTCGTCCTCGAACGGCGGGAAAAACGTGTCGCCTTCGACGGTGCGGGAGACGTGGGTGAGGAGCAGTTCCGTGCAGCGTGGCAGCGCCAGCCGGTAAAGCTCCGCGCCGCCGCAGATGAAGACCTCGCGTCCGGCGGTGAGCGCGGGAAGTTCGTCGAGGTTCGCGACGGTGCGCACGCCGGGGTGCGCGAAGCCGGAGCGGCTCAGCACGATGGTGTCGCGATGGGGCAGCGGCCTGCCAATGGACTCAAACGTCTTGCGTCCCATCACGACCACGTGGCCGGTGGTCGCGCGTTTGAACCACTTGAAATCGTCCGGCAAGTGCCACGGGATGCGATCGCCCGCGCCGATGACTCGGTTTTCCGCCATGGCGGCGATGGCCTTCATCGAAGGTTGGCGACAAAGGCCTCGAAGCCCCGGCGGACCGCGGGCGGGGCATTCGTCAGCGCTGCGCGGAAGGCGGGCATTTCCAGTTGCACGCCGGCGCCGTGGCAGAGGCTGGCGGCTTGAAGCGCGACAGCCTCGTCGAGTCGCGCGAGTTCCGGCAGGAGCTTCGCCGGCTCCGTGCCGTGCTGCTTGATCAGTTTGGAGGCGAGCGCGTGGGGGGAAGTGAACCTGCCGTCGCCGTCGGCGTCGAGCCAGACGGGATTGGTCGCCGCGAGGACGCGTGGTGTGAACACCCGCGAGCTGGGCTGATACGGCCTCGGCGTCTCCCAATATGGCGCTGTAATCCCGGGACCGCTGGCAATGGCAACCAGGTGAGAGTCATTCATCGGGCGCTGCAGGGAAAACGTCATTCGTGCATTGACCGGGCCTTCGGCTTTCCGGATTTCGCGGGAGGCCAGCTTGAGGCCGTTCGCGAAGAGTTCGAGCCGGTCCGCGCTGGTCCAGGACGGGCCGAGCACGGTGACGTCCACCTGGATTTGGGGCGGCAGGTTGGTGGCGAGGTCGCCCGCGGTGAAGCGGTCCTCGACGCGGATGTGCGCGAGCAGTCCGAAGCTCACGAGCGCGCGGCCCTTCAGCAGGTTCGTGCAGGCGGTGGCGATGTCGAGCCGCGCCGGGTCGCGGTCATCGCACGCGATGTAGGTGCGGGCCTGCCCGAGGATGAAACGCGAGACATCGTGCGTGTCGCTCGCCCCGAGCGCGGTCAGCCGGTGGCCGTGGTTGAGCAGCGCAAACCAGTCGCGAAACAGCAGCATGGCGTCGCTCTGCATCGCGGCGGAGGTCACGACTTCGAGCGCGTCGAACTGAAACGCCGCGGCGCGGAGGGGCGCGCCGGTGAGCGCGTTGAAGTTCGTCGGGCCGAGCGGGGTGAAGCCGCTGTGCAGGTCGCGCGGATGGTTCAGCGCGATGACCTTCACGCCGGGAGTCGCGCGGATGCCCGCGAGCAGGTCGCCCCATTTCTCGAGCTTGAAGTCGGGAACGCGCGCGCCGGACTGGATTGGGAACGCGTTAAAGTGCCCGTGCTTGGTGGTGACCTCGTTGCCGATGACGGGCGTGAAGTGGCTGCGGAGGCGTGTGCGCGCGGCGGCTTCGGAATAGTCGGCGTGGTGGTTGTGGTCGGTGGCGACGGCCAGTTCGATTCCTTCGCCCGCAATCGTGAGCATCCGCTCGTCAATCGTGGCGTCGCCGTGGCCGCTGTGCGTGAGCGTGTGGATGTGCGTGTCGGCGGCGACCCAGCCGGGAGTCGGGACTTCGCGCCGCAGCGCGAGGGGAATGCGGCGCGACTGACCCGGCGGCACGGAGATGCGCAGCGCCTTGACGCTCCATTCGAAACCGCGCGAGGCGTGGACAAGGTATCGTCCCGCGGGCAGGTTGAGGCGCGCCGTGCCTTCGCGCACGTAGGCCACGCCGGGTCGCGTGGTGAACTCGGTGGAGTTTGTCGGCGCGGGCAGAAGCGCGGCGAGGCAGTCGGATTCGTCGGTGATCGTCACGCGCGCGGGAATGCCCGCGCCCGTCGAAGCGTCCGTGATCACCACGTCGAGCGCGGATTCGCCGAGCACTTCCTGAATCGGCCGAGGGTCGAGACGAAATGGGCCAACGAGGATGTCGTCCGTCGCCGTGGGCGGGACGATGGAGAGCGTGTTCTCACCGTCGCGCAACAGCCCGGGCGGGACGTTGAGCGCGTGGACGAGCGGGGTCTCGACGGTGACGAGGTTGCCGATGCGGCGGCCGTTGATCTGGACCTGCCAGGAGTGCTTCACGTCGCGCTGGTTGAAGAGCAGCGTGAAGCGCGCATCGCCGGGTTCGGCCTGGAATTTGAGATCGAGGCGGCGGCCGTGCGGCGTGCGGCCTTCGAACTCGGCCCACTCGGGGAACCCCGGCGTGCCGAGGTGATACTCGCGCGGGTCGAGAACGCGCCGGGTCGGGTCGGCGGCAAGCGCGACCACGGGACACAGCAGCAAGATCAAGGTTCCCGGCTTCAGCACGGTGGGCCGAACGTATTCCCATGTGCGGCGGGTGTGAAGCCAAAGGTGAAGGCTCGCGCCGGAGGAAGTGTTTTACTTCCGGGGCGGGCGCGGTAACGTCGGGCCATGGCACTGACGCCGGAGATGTTTGAGCAGGAGTTGGCCGAGGCCATCGCGACGTATGACCGGTTCGTGGTCTGTCTCGACAAGCCGCCGGAGGATTGCAAAGGCACGCTCGCCAATCTGATGGCCAAGGCGATCAGTGCCTACGAGACGCGCGGGACGGGATTGCGCCACGGCATCGCGCTCGACCGGCATGTGACGATCATCTTGAGCCAGTCGGCGACGGATGCCGACCGGCCGCTGTGCGCGATTTACTTCAACCTCAGCTCGCCCTACCACCGGCAGCACCCGGCGCGGCAAGAGGCGAAGGTGGGCGGCTGAATCTCCGACGCGCAGGCGCCTCGCGGGTGCACGCCCGTCGCGGGAGGATTCCATGAGGAGCGCCGCCTGACCGCGAAACCTCGCTCAGTCCTTCCGCACTTCGTCCCCGGCTTTCACTTCGCCGGCGGTGATGTCCGCGGCGAAGTTCGCGGCGGTCGAGAGGTCGTTGATGCGGACTTCGCCGACTTTCATTCCCATGCGGAACACGCCGAAGAGGTCGCCCGGCGTGGGCTGACGGCTGAGCGCGAAGTCGACGACGACGTATTTGAGGTCGGCATTGACGACCACGACCTTCCCGAGGATCGGCGTGAGCGGCGTGACCACGGGCGCGGGCGGCTGCGGCGGCTTCGGACCTTTTTTTGTGTCCTTACCGGGGTTGGCGCAGCTCGCGAGAATGCAAGTCATCGCGAAAGTGAACACAGCGAGCCTCATGGTCGGCGGTGAGTTAAGGCAAGCAGGGCCGCGGCGTCAACAGGTGGTAATACTCAAGGGCGGATGCGTTCAAATCACCGCCTGTGCCTCGCCTTTCGGCGTGGATTCGAGGATGCGCATGACGATGTCGTCCACGGCGATGCCCTCGGCCTCGGCGTTGAAGGTGGGCACGATGCGGTGCCGGAGGACGGGATACGCGAGCGCCTCGATGTCGTCCACGTTCACGTGGAAGCGCCCGCGCAGGAGCGCGCGCACCTTGCCTCCAAGCACGAGTTGCTGGCACGCGCGCGGGCCGGGGCCCCATGCGATGAGGTCCTTCGTGAAGGGCAGCGTGTCGTCGCCGGCGGGGCGCGCTTTGCGCACGAGGTCGAGCACAAAGTCCATGACGTGATCCGGCACGGGCACCTTGCGGACGATCTGCTGGATTTGGAGGACATCCTCGCCGGTGATTACGGCCGAGACGTCCGCCGAGTAGGCGCTGGTGGTGCGCTGGATGATCTCGCGTTCCTGGTCGCGCGTGGGGTAGTCCACTTTCACGTGAAACATGAAGCGGTCCTTCTGCGCCTCGGGCAGCGGATACGTGCCTTCCTGCTCGATCGGGTTCTGAGTCGCGAGGACGAAGAAGGGTTCGTCCAGTTTGTAGGTTTGCCCGCCGACGGTGACGCTGTGTTCCTGCATCGCCTCGAGCAGCGCGGCCTGGGTCTTCGGCGGCGAGCGGTTGATTTCGTCCGCGAGGATCATCTGCGCGAAGATCGGCCCCTTGAGGAACATGAGATTGCGGCGCCCGTTGATGGGGTCTTCCTGAATCACGTCCGTGCCGGTGATGTCCGCGGGCATGAGGTCGGGCGTGAACTGCACTCGCCGGAATGAAAGGTGCAACGCCTCGGAAAGCGTCTTGATCATGTAGGTCTTGGCAAGGCCGGGCACGCCCTCGAGCAGGCAGTGGCTGCGTGCGAAGATCGCGATGAGGATTTGCTCCATCACGGCGTCCTGGCCGACGATGACCTTGGCGACCTCGGCGGTGACGGCGGCGTAAGCCTGATGGAGTTTCTGCGCGAGCGCGGTGTCGGTCGCGGCCATCGGCGCGGCCGGGTCGTGTGCGGATGCAACGGTCAGCGGCGTCGGCGAAGATCGGGTGCGGATGGCGGAGGCGGGGACGCGGATGGGCTCGGAGGGCGGTTCGGGCGCAGCGACAAGCGACGGCGGGGCAGGGGAGCCGTCGGCTTCGGCGCCGGCGGGCGACTCGAACGATTCGATGGCCGGAGCGACGGCCGCTGCCGCCGCATCGTGATGGACGTCACGGGTGTTGTCGGGCCCCGGCTCGGGGACGGTGTTGAGCTTGTTGCAATTCGGGCACTTGGCCTCGGCGCCCCCGGCGTCGAGGGGTGCGGTGAGTTCCATCTCGCAGAGCGGGCAATTGAAAAAGATTTCCATCGGGTGCGCGGGCGGAGAATGGCGCGTGGCGGCGCGGAAGGGAATTCAAATTCGAGGGAGCGGCGCGGTGCTGCACGCCGGGCGTCCTGCGAAATCTCCGCGGAGCCGAGAGTCAGATGACTTCGCGGATGGGCTCGCCCTTTTCCAGCATGTGGACCGGGCGTCCGGCGTTGTCGAGGAAGGTCTGATGATAGTCGATGCCCATGACGTGGTAGACGGTCGCGAGGACGTCGCCGGGAACGATGGGGCGGTCGCTTGGATATTCTCCCTTGTCGTTGCTGGCGCCGACGACCTGTCCGCCGCGCAGGCCGCCGCCCGCAAGCATCACGCTGAACACGTCGCCCCAATGGTCGCGGCCGGGGATGGAAATGCCGGGTTGGCCGTTGTTCATTTTCGGCGTGCGGCCAAACTCACCCATCACCATCACGAGCACGTCGTCGAGCATCGAGCGGTCGGAAAGGTCGCCGATGAGCGCGGCGACGGCTTTGTCCATGATCTCGAGTTTCTTGCCGTGGCCGACCTCGATGTTCGAGTGGTCGTCCCAGTGCGGCATGTCCACGGTGACGAAGGAGACGCCGGCCTCGACGAGTCTTCGTGCCATGAGCGTGTAATGGCCCCACGCGGTGCGGCCGTAGTTGTCGCGGGTCGCCGCGGATTCCTTCTCGATGTCGAAGGCTTCGCGCGCGCGGTTGCCGAGGACGAGTTCAACGGCCTGCTGGTTGTAAGCATCCATTGCGTCGAGCGTGCCGCTGCGGTCGAGGTCGCGGCGGAAGTGGTCAATCTGGCCGAGCAGGTTGACGCGGCCCTGGATGCGATTCGTGTCGCCGGCGGCGTTTTCGAGGATCTTCGGCTTCTCGATGTTGGTCTGCGTGGCGCCGAGGTATTTCTGCGCGGTGTTCACGTCGAACGGATTGTGAGCCGCGCCGAGATACGCCGAGCCTTGGTAGCCGGGAAAGAGGTAAATCGTCTGCGCCGCGGGCAGGCCGACGTAAGCAGGCACGCCGGGTTTGTTCGGCCCGCGCACGCGCGAGATGTAGGAGCCGACGGAGGGATACTTCTGCGGGAGGTCGTTTGCGTGCGAGCCGTAACGACCCGTGAGCATCCAGTGGCCGGCGGCGAAGTGGTCGCCGTTTTTGTGATGCATTGAGCGCACGAAGACCATTTTGTCCGCGAGCTTCGCGTGGAGCGGGAGTGTGGCGGAGAGTTGGATGCCGGGGACGTTTGTGTCGATCGCCTTCCACGGGCCACGATATTCGAGCGGGGCGTCCGGCTTCGGATCGTAGGTGTCCATGTGGCTCGGGCCGCCGTCGAGCCAGATGAGGATGACGGACTTGTTGGTGCGCGAGGCGGCTCCGGACGCGCGGAGGCGAAGCAAGTCGGCGGTGGTCAATCCGAGCAAGCCGCAGAAGCCGGCCTTGAGCGCGCTGCGGCGAGAGACGCCGTTGCAGGTCTGCGACCAAGGGCCGTTCTGGAGATGGAGCATACGAGTGATAGTAAACGCGTGCCGTTACGATCGGGCAAGTCGTTTTTGCCGGATCGCGCGACTTTCTGCGCGAATCGCAGGGTGAAACGCGCCTGACCGATGAGTTGGACCCGGCGACGAGGATGCGCGGTCAGGCGAGGATGCCCTTCACCAGCTCGCCGTGGACGTCCGTGAGGCGGAAGTTGCGGCCCTGGAATTTGTAGGTCAGTCGCTCGTGATCAATGCCGAGCAAGTGCAGGAGTGTGGCTTGGAAGTCGTGAACGTGGACGGGGTCTTTCGCGACGTTCATCGCGAGGTCGTCGGATTCGCCGTGGGTGATGCCGGGCTTGATGCCGCCGCCCGCGGCC